>CAYSVF010000181.1:0-5777 GCA_964434415.1 uncultured Parvibaculum sp. | reverse complement strand
AATGCCACCTGCGTCCTCAATTACGCCCACGCCATTGGCTGGCTCGTCGGCGAGGAGCACACGGCCCTGCGCGCCATGTTCCCCATGATGAACGAGGCGCGTCTCGGCGTCGGCCTGCAGGGCCTGTCGCAGTCCGAAGTCGCCTATCAGAACGCGGCCGAATATGCGCTGGAGCGTCTGCAGGGCCGCTCGCTTACCGGCCCCAAGGCGGAAGACAAGCCCGCCGACCCGCTCATCGTCCATCCCGACATTCGCCGCATGCTGCTCAATGCGCGTTCCTTCAACGAGGGCGCGCGGGCGCTGCTCGTCTGGACGGCGCTGCATGGCGACCTGTCGCATAAGTCGGAAGACGAAAAGACCCGCGAATTCGGCGACGATATGATGGCGCTGCTGACGCCGGTGCTGAAAGGCCATCTCACCGATCGCGGTTTCCTCAATGCGGTGGAAGCACAGCAGGTCTATGGCGGTCACGGCTATATCGGCGAGTGGGGCATGGAGCAGTTCGTGCGCGATGCGCGTATCGCCATGATCTATGAGGGCGCAAACGGCGTGCAGGCGCTCGACCTTGTCGGCCGCAAGCTCGCGTCGAATGGCGGCCGCGCCGTCTTCGCCTTCTTCAAGGAAGTGGACGACTTCGTCTCCGCCAATGAAGGAAACGACAAGCTCAAACCCTATCTCGAGCCGGTGAAGCTCGCGCGCAAGCGTCTGGAAGAAGCGACCATGTGGTTCATGGAAAACGCGCTGGAAAATCCCGACAATGCGGGCGCGGGCTCCACACCCTACATGCACCTTTTCGGCATCACCGGCATCGCCTTCATGTGGGCGATGATGGCGAAGGTCGCGCTGGACAAGCTCGAAGAGGGCGCCGGCGATCAGGCCGAATTTTACGAGACCAAGCTCAAGACCGGTCTCTTCTATATGCAGCAGGCAGTCCCGGAAACGGCGATGCAGCTTGAGCGCGTGCGCGCGGGCGCGTCGAACATGATGGCACTTGCCGCGAATGATTTCTGACAACGAGAACGTGAAGAAAAACAGGGAGCGTTACGGATGACACTTAATGAGGGATACAAATCCCCCTGGCTCGACGAGGAGCTGGAAATCCTTCAGGACGCGGTGAAGAAATTCTACGAAAAGGAATTCGTGCCGCATGTCGAAAAGTGGAACGAGCAGGGCTTCGTCGATCGCGATGCCTGGTTGAAGGCCGGCGAGGCGGGCATTCTCTGCGCCTCCATCCCGGAGGAATATGGCGGCGGCGGCGGCCATTTCGGCCATGAAATGGTGATCGCGCAGGAGCAGAGCCGCGCCGGCGTCGGCGGCTTCGGCAATTCGGTGCATTCCGGCATCGTGGCTCACTATGTGAAGGCCTATGGCACCGAAGAGCAGAAGAAGAAATGGCTGCCGAAAATGGCCTCCGGCGAAATCGTCGGCGCCATTGCGATGACCGAGCCCGGCACCGGCTCCGACCTTCAGGGCGTGAAGACGACCGCGAAGAAGGACGGCAACCAGTATGTGCTGAACGGCCAGAAGACCTTCATCACCAACGGCCAGACGGCGGACCTCATCTGCGTCGTCGCCAAGACCGACCCCGAAGGCGGCGCCAAGGGCACGTCTCTCATCATGGTCGAAACCGATGAAGTCGAAGGCTTCCGCCGCGGCCGCAACCTCAAGAAGCTGGGCCAGAAGGCGCAGGACACGTCGGAACTTTTCTTCGACGACGTGAAGGTGCCGCAGACCAACCTGCTGGGCTCCGAAGAAGGCCAGGGCTTCATCCAGCTCATGCAGCAGCTTCCGCAGGAGCGTCTCATCATCGCCGTGCAGGCTTGCTGCGCGATGGAAAAGGCCGTGGCGCTCACCGCAGAATACACCAAGGACCGCAAGGCCTTCGGCAAGCGCATCCTCGACTTCCAGAACACGCAGTTCAAGCTCGCTGAGTGCAAGACCGAGGCGACCATCGCCCGCGTCTTCGTCGACGATTGCGCGGTGAAGCTGCTCGACGGCAAGCTCGATGCGACGACCGCGGCCATGGCCAAATGGTGGACCACCGAAAAGGAGAACGAGATCATCGATACCTGTCTCCAGTTCTTCGGCGGCTATGGCTACATGATGGAATATCCGATCGCCCAGATGTATGGCGACTCGCGCATCCAGAAGATCTATGGCGGCACCAATGAGATCATGAAAATGCTCATTGCGCGCACGCTCTAGGACAATAAGCCACGCCCCGCGATTGCGGGGCGTGGCACATTCGACCCCATAAAAGAACGGTTGCCGGTACCGCCGGCGTGTCAGACAGGGAGCCCCCCATGACCGATTGTTTCGTTTACGACACCGTGCGCACGCCGCGCGGCAAGGGAAAGAAGGACGGCGCGCTGCATGAAGTGACCGCGCTCGAGCTTTCCACGCAGACGCTGAAAGCCATCCGCGACCGCAACGGTCTCGACACCTCCAGGGTGGACGATGTGGTGCTGGGTTGCGTCGATCCGGTCGGCGAGCAGGGCGGCGACATCGCCCGCATCGCGGTACTGAACGCCGATTACGCCGATACGACGGCGGGCGTGCAGATCAACCGCTTCTGCGCGTCCGGTCTGGAAGCGACCAACATGGCGGCGGCCAAGGTCATGTCCGGCGAGGCCGATATGGCCATCGGCGGCGGCGTCGAATCCATGTCGCGCGTCGGCATGGGCGCCTCGGGCGGCTCCTGGTCGACCGATCCCAATATCGCGTTCAAATCCTATTTCTCGCCCCAGGGCATCGGCGCCGATCTCGTGGCGACGAAATACGGCTTCTCCCGCGACGACGTGGACGCCTATGCCGTGGAATCCCAGAAGCGCGCCAAGAACGCCTGGGACAAGGGCTATTTCTCCAACTCGGTCATCCCGGTGAAGGACATCAACGGTCTCACCATTCTCGACCATGACGAGCATATGCGCCCCGAAGCGACCATGCAGTCGCTGGCCGCTCTCAATCCTTCCTTTGCCTCGCTCGGCGAGTTCGCCTTCGACGGCGTCGCGCTCGACCGCTATCCGGAAGTGGAAGAGATCACCCATGTCCATCATGCGGGCAACTCTTCGGGCATCGTGGACGGCGCCTCCGCCGTGCTCGTCGGCAATTCGGAAACTAGCAAGGCGATGGGCCTGAAGCCGCGCGCGCGCATCCGCGCCATGGCCTCCATCGGCTCGGAGCCCTGCATCATGCTCACGGGCCCCGCCGACGTGTCGCGCAAGGTGCTCGCCAAGGCCGGCATGAAGCCGGAAGACATCGACCTCTACGAGCTCAACGAAGCTTTCGCCTCCGTCGTGCTGCGCATGATGCAGTCGCTCGACATTCCGCATGAGAAGATGAATGTGAATGGCGGCGCCATTGCGATGGGCCATCCGCTGGGCGCGACCGGCGGCATGATCCTCGGCACGGTACTGGACGAGCTGGAACGCCGCGACCTCAACACCGCGCTGGTGACGCTTTGCGTCGGCGCGGGCATGGGCACGGCCACCATCATCGAGCGCGTCTGAGCGAGGGAGAATAGACAATGACCACATACGAAAATTTCAGCTTCGACGTCGATAGCGACGGCATCGCGCTCGTGACCTGGGATATGCCGGGCCGCTCCATGAACGTGCTCTCGCAAAGCTCCATGGCCGACCTCGCCTCGATCATCGAAAAGATCGCGTCGGACGACGCCATCAAGGGCGCCGTCATCACGTCGGGCAAGGGCGCGTTCTGCGCCGGGGCCGATCTCTCCATGATGGGCGGTCAGGCTGGGGGCTCGGGCGATGGTTCGCCGGAAGACCGCGTAAAGGCCATGTATGAGGGCAACCTCAAATTCAACATGATCCTCCGCAGTCTGGAAACCTGCGGCAAGCCGGTCGTCGCGGCGATCAACGGCACGGCGCTGGGCGGCGGCCTCGAAGTGACGCTCGCCTGCCATTGCCGCATCGCGGCCGACAATCCGAAGACGCAGCTCGGCCTGCCGGAAGCGAAAGTCGGCCTCCTGCCGGGCGGTGGCGGCACGCAGCGCCTGCCGCGTCTCATCGGCGCGGGCGCGGCCCTGCCGATCATCCTGCAGGGCTCGTCCCTCAATCCGGAAAAGGCCGCCAAGGCCGGTATCGTCCACAAGGTCGTGCCTGCCGACAGCCTCATCGACGAAGCGAAGAAATGGATCAGGGAAGTCGGCGACGCCGAGCAGCCCTGGGACAAGAAGGGCTACAAGGTGCCGGGCGGCGATCCCAACTCCAAGGGCGGCGCCCAGGTCTTCACCATCGGCAATGCGCAGCTTCACAAGCAGACGCATGGCAACTTCCCGGCGCAGAAATACATTCTCTCCTGCGTCTATGAAGGTCTGCAGGTGCCGATCGAGGCCGGTCTTCGCATCGAAAGCCGCTACTTCACCAAGCTGCTGATGGATCCGCGCTCCAAGGCGATGATCCGCTCGCTCTTCCTCTCCATGCAGGAACTGCAGAAGGGCGCGCGCCGTCCCGCGGGCGTGCCGGAGTTCAAGGTGAAGAAGCTCGGCATTCTCGGCGCCGGCATGATGGGCGCGGGCGTTGCCTATGTCTCCGCCCAGGCCGGCATGGAGGTCGTGCTGCTCGACACCGATCAGGCGAATGCGGAAAAGGGCAAGGCCTATTCGCAGAAGCTTCTGGAAAAGGCGCTGGAGCGCGGCAAGACCACGCAGGACAAGATGGACGCCACGCTGGCGCGCATCACGCCGACGACGAATTTCGACGACCTCAAGGGCGCCGATCTCGTCATCGAGGCGGTGTTCGAAGATCGCGGCATCAAGGCCGAGGTGACCAAGAAGGCCGAACCGATGATCGCCGAAGGCGGCATTTACGGCTCCAACACCTCCACCCTGCCGATCTCCGGTCTGGCGGAAGCCTATTCCAAACCGGAGGAGTTTATCGGCATTCACTTCTTCTCCCCGGTCGACAAGATGCAGCTTGTCGAAATCATCATGGGCGAGAAGACGAATGACGAGACGCTCGCCAAGGCGATGGACTACGTCAAGCAGATCCGCAAGACGCCCATCGTGGTGAACGACAGCCGCGGCTTCTATACCTCGCGCTGCTTCGGCACCTATGTGAGCGAAGGCCTCGCCATGCTGGCCGACGGCATCAAGCCGGCCATCGTGGAAAACACCGGCAAGATGACCGGCATGCCCATGCCGCCGCTCGCGCTCAACGACGAAGTGTCGCTGGAGCTCGGCTACAAGGTCCGCCAGCAGACCAAGAAGGACCTCGGCGACAAATTCGTCGGAGGGCCCGCCGACAAGCTCATCGAAAAGATGGTCGTGGAACTTGGCCGCATGGGCCGCAAGGCGGGCAAGGGCTTCTACGACTATCCCGAAGGCGGCAAGAAGAAGCTCTGGCCGGGCCTTGCCGATCTCGTGGAAACGAAGATCGAGGAAGCCGATCCGGAACTCGTCGAGGAATACAAGAAGCGTTTCCTCTGCATCCAGGCGCTGGAAGCGGCACGCTGCTTCGAGGAAGGCGTGGTGACGGATGTGCGCGATGCCGATGTAGGCGCGATCCTGGGCTGGGGCTTCGCGCCCTGGACCGGCGGTCCGCTCTCCTACATCGACATGCTGGGCACGAAAGCCTTCGTCGAACTCTGCGACAGCCTTGCCCAGAAATATGGCGAGCGCTTCAAGCCGAATGCGCTGCTGCGCGAGATGGCGGAAAAGGGCGAAAGCTTCTACACCCGCTTCGCACCGGAAAAGGAACAGGCCGCGGCCTGATCCGATCTGGAAGCGAAAGATGCGGAAGGGCGGTGCCTCGGGC
>CAYSVF010000180.1:0-5817 GCA_964434415.1 uncultured Parvibaculum sp. | reverse complement strand
AATTCATGTCCCTTTCGTGGCCTGAAGTTCATTTTCAAAATATCCATATGCCCGGTAATGATTTTTGCAGCCATTCATCGTTTCAAGACCAAAAAACAGGCTGAATCATGATCGCTTCCACGCCCTCGCCTCACTCCACGATCCGCATTCTCTCCTTCGCCGCGGCCGCTCTTCTCATTCTCGCTCTCACGCCGCGCCCCGCCTCCGCGCTTCCTTCTTTCGCGCGGCAGACCGGGCAGCCCTGCTCTTCCTGCCATATGGGGTCCTTCGGCCCGGCGCTGACGCCGATGGGCCGCGAGTTCAAGCTGGAGGGCTATACATGGGACAGCGGCGACTCCAGCGCGCCGAATGTCAGCGCCATGCTGATGGCCTATCTCACCCATACGCAGAAGGGGCAGCCGGGCGGCGCGGCACCGCACTACCACTCGAACAACAATGCCTCGATCGACCAGATGAGCCTGTTTTACGGCGGGCGGATTCTCGATCATCTGGGCGCGCTGGCGCAGGCGACCTATGACGGGGTCGAGCGGCATCTGGCCTGGGACAATGTGGACATTCGGTATGCGGACGACGCCAAGATCGGCGATGTCGACGCGGTTGTGGGCGCATCGATCAACAACAATCCGACCGTGCAGGATCTGTGGAACTCGACACCGGCCTGGGGCGCACCCTTTTCCTCGCCCGGCCTGATGCCCTCGCCCAGCGCGGCGCCTCTCGTCTCGGGCGGTATCGCGCAGCAAGTGATCGGCAGCAGCGCCTATGCCATGTGGGACGACTGGCTCTACACGGAAATCGGCGCCTATGGAAACCTGTCGGACCGGACGCAGAACGCGCTCGGCGTGGTGCCGGCAGGCGAAAACCGGGTGAGCGGACTGGCGCCCTATTGGCGCGTCGCGGCGCAAACCGAGTTTGGCTCCAATTACGCCTCGTTCGGCACATACGGTCTTTCCGCGCATGTCTTTCCCGGCGATGCGCGCAATGCAGGCAGCGACCTGCTGACCGATATCGGTCTCGATGCGACTTTCGACCATCAGGGCAGCGACGGCAACGATTTCAGCGTCTATGCCAATCTCATCAACGAGTATCAGCGGCTCGGTGCGAGCACCGCGCTTGGCGGCGCATCGAACGGCGACAACCGCCTGCATGCGGCCAATCTGACGGCAGCCTATACGCGGTCGAAGACCTACACGTTCTCACTCGGTTATTTCGACATCTGGGGCTCGACCGATCCGCTCTATTACTCGGACAGCGCCAACGGATCGCCGGATTCGAACGGCATCAATGCCGAGATCGATTACACGCCCTTCGGCAAGGCGGGCTCGCCCTTCGGCCCCAATATGAACCTCAAACTCGGGCTGCAATATACCGACTATCTGAAGTTCAATGGCCGTCACTCGAACTATGACGGCAGCGGGCGCAACGCATCCGACAACAACACGCTCGCGCTCCTGGCGTGGCTGATGTTCTGACCGCGACGTGAAAAGGGCCTGGCAAGCCGGGCCCTTTTGCCATTCAACGTGTGGTCTTTTTACCAGTCGTAGCGCAGGTAAAGACCGAGGCCGAAGGCTTTCGAGCCCGCGCGGAAATCGCCCGAGGCCTGAACGCCGCCGCGCAGCGGCTCGCCCACAAAGGCTTCGGCGCCGAAGCTCGCCAGAAGTGCGTTGCGGGGCTGGCTGTTGGTTTCGAGCGTGAAGCTCGTTCCCGGCGCGCCGGCAAAGGCTCCCGTGACGCCCTTGTCCGCCTGCCGGATGTCATAGCCCCAGCGGATATCCGCCGTCGGCTGGACCTTGCCGAGAAAACCCGGCTCAAGCGTGCCGGTTGCCTGCACGCCCAGCGTGGAGCGGAGCTGGTAGTCGTTATTGGCGGCAATGGCGAGGTTGTAGCCGCCCGCGCCCGTTTCCGTGTATCTGTCGGTATGAAGATGGGTCGCATCGAGACCGACGACCGGGCGGATCACCGCCTTGCCCATGGTCATGGCGTAGCCCGCCTCGACGCTGCCGCCGACGGCGAGGCCGTCATAGTCGGAATGGGCCGAGACCGCGCCAAGGCTGACCAGGCGGTCGGACTTGAAGCTGTTGAAGGAGAGGCTGAGCTGGCCGGAAAGGTCCACCGGGCCTGCCAGCGCGGTGCCGTAAAGGCCGACCAGCACGCTATCGACCGAGCCGTCGCTGCCCGCGCGGTCCGGGCTGAAGTCGGTCCGGGCATAGCCGAAGGAGACACCCGCGGCGCTCGTCTCGCCCAGCGCGATGTCATAGCCGCCCTGAAGGCCGCCGCCGCGATAGGAGAAGCCGTTGGCGGCGCCGCTATCGGAGGCGACATCGCCGAAGGTGCCGAAGCCCCGGCCCCAGAGGCCGTTGCTCGTGCCTGCGCGGTAGGAGGGCGCGCCCATGAGCGAGGCGGTCAGGTCGCCATCCGTGCCGGCGGAAGCAAGGCGCGTTGCCTCGCCATTCCCCGACCATGCGGCGCGGACGCCGCCCAGATGACCGAACACATTGCCCTGAAAGAGACCCGTGAGCTGCTGCATGGTGATGCCCGAAGCATCGGACAGGTCCGGGGCAAGCTCTTCGAGTGCGCTGGAGATGTCGCCACTGCCGTAGCTGGCAAGCTGCCCGAGAACCGCCAGTACGTCGGGATCCGTCGGGCTCGATGCTTCGATGGCGTCGATGGCCGCAGCCAGCGTGGAACTTTCCGGCGTGCCCGTAAGGCTCGAATAGGTCGTCGAGGTGCGGTCGAAGCTCAGCTCCACGTCATTGGCGTTGTAGGTGACGACCGGATCGAGGAGCTTCGAGGTCAGGACATCCTCAATACCGCCGGAGAAGCTGCCGCTGACGCCGCCCGTGGCCGAGAGAATGGTGTAAGTGAGATCGGCCCGGAAGCCGGCCCCCAGACCGCCGACAGCGAGCGAACCGTCCAATGTGGCGGTCCCGTCCACGGTCAGCTTGCTTACCTCGCTGCCATCGAGCGCCACGATGAAGAAACCGCCCGCGCCCTGCGTGTAATTGCCCGTGACGGCAAGCGTGCCGACGGAAGCGGGCCCGCCGGAACCGTTCGCCGTACCGGGGAACAGCTGGCCATTGTTTATGAAATCGGCGGTGGTGACTGTGCCGGTGCCGAAAAGCTCGTCCGCATTGGTGAAGCTCGTGGCGCTGGAATAGTCGTCCGTCAGATAGACCGTTCCATTGGCGATGGCGGTCACCTCGAAATTGGCGTAGTGCGAATTGCCCAGCAGGAAGGGCGAGGCCGCATCGTTTTCGATGTCGATGTTCAGCGTGTCGCTGCCGTCGCCGGCATCGACCGTGCCGGTGACCGACCCGCCATACATGTTGAAGGTGTCGTTGCCGCCGCCGAGCAGAACCGAGGTGTCGGCGGTGCCGGAGATGGTGCCGTAGTTCGTCACCGTATCGTCCCAGGTGCCGACGATCTTGATCGCATAGCCGTCGAGGCCGCGAATCGCGCCGTAATTCGTCACCTGCGTGGCGTAGAAGGCATCGCCCGCATTGCTGTCGTCGATCAGGATACCGTTATCGGCGCCGGTGATGAGCGCATCGGTGTGCGTCGCGTCGCCATTGACGATGGTGCCGCCGCCGGCCGCGATGCCCTCGCCGGTACTGGGGTTCGCTTCGCCCGGCTTGGTGCCCTTGGAGCCCAGCGCCTGAATGGTGCCGTAATTGTAAATGACGGCTTCATAGTCGATATCCACGCCGTCGCCATCGCCAAAGGCATATGCGTCGTTATAGGTGCCGGTGACGGTGCCGTAATTCGTGACCGTGGTGGTGGCGTTCTTCGCATCGGACCCCACGCCGGAGCCGTTGAGGCCGGTGATGATGCCGCCTTCTTCGTTGGTGACGGACGCGCCGGTGGCGTCCTTGTCGATGGTGATACCGTGCTTGCCGCCGCGAATGACGCCTGTGCCGTAATTGTGTACCGAGCCGCCATCATCGTCGATGCGCACGCCATACATGTCGCCGATCTCGTATCCGTCATCCGTCGGGTCGCTGTTCGTATCCGCGCCGATGACGATGCTGCCGGTGGTTTCCACCGTGCCGTAATTGTCGAGCGAGCTGCCGTTTTCAAGCCGGATTGCGCCGACCTCGCCTTCCTTGTTGCCCTGCTCCGCGCTGGCCGCGTCGCCGGTGGCCCGCACGATGCCGTGGTTCGTCACCGTGGTCGGATCGTCATGACCGGCGCGAATGGCGTAGATGTTGGAGTCATTGTTCCCCGATCCATCCAGCGCGGAGGCGCTGCCGGTCGCCTCGATGACGCCGGTCGACTGGTTCAGGATGGTGCCGCGATCGACGCGCAGGATATAGGCGTTGTCGCCGGGCTTCGGCGAGGTCGCACCGCTGATCGTGCCGCTATTGGTGACGTCGCCACCCTTGTCGAGTTCGATGGCCGACTCGCCGCCCACGGTGGAAATCGTGCCCGCATTGTCGATGGTCACATCGTCGTCGAGCTTGATCGCATTGCCCGAGCCGAGCGCCTGAATGACGCCGGTGGCGTTGTTGGCGACGGTGACGCCGTCGCCATCGTCGTTGCCGTCATCGGTGAGCGCATCCTTTGAGGAGCCCGCAACCGAGGTGACGGTGCCGTTATTGGTGAGGGTCGTGTCGTCCTGGGTGGTGATCGTCGGATCGCCCGGCGTATCGGAATTGTCGATGGTGACGCCATCCTGCACCGTGTCGCCATCGGCAGGCAGGGCCGCGCCCGTGTTGGAGGCGGCAATGTCGCTGCTCGCAGGAAGCGCGTAGGCGCCGCCGGACAGAACGAGGAGTATGGCGGTGGTCGCAATCAGGCGCGTCGGCGCGATACGCGCGCTCGCACGATGTTTCATCTGGCCCCCCAATCAGGCATGCACTCGGAACTGCCGGGTCGCCCCGGCGCTTTCAGATCAGCATGCTTAATTGAAGGTAAAATGAGACGTTTACGATTCCGTTCCGTGACGGATTTACAAAGTCATGCGTCCCACGTTCTGATCGCGGGAGACCGATAGCGGCCTATCTGCGCAGCGAGCCCGCGGCCAGTGCCTCATTCGCCTCCCGCCCCCTCAGCACGTCGAGAAAGAGGGCCTCCCGGCACTGATCGAGACAGGCGATCATGTGGGTCGGCTCCCCGCCCTCAAGATAGAAGAAGATGTTGTATCGCGTGGCGTCGATATTGGAGACGGCATCGAGCTGCCAGATTTCGTCCGCAGGCGGTGCTTTTCCACCGCCGGACGCCTGCGCCAGCAAGGCGGCGGCCCTTTTCCGGCGTTCGCCCTCCGCCTTCTCGCCGACGAACCCGGTAAAACGGTAGGCATAACGCGGATCGAAACCGGCCGAGGCGGGCTGCGCGGTCTTTCCCGGCGGCAGGGCGAGAATGGAGACGGCCTCGCTGCTGCCATGCGCCACCCAGACGGCCCCCATGACGGGGACCAGCGCCTGGCCTTGCGCGGAGCAGACGCGAACCATCCAGCGGTCGAAGGGCGAGGGCACGGGCACCGTCATGCCCTTGGGAGCATCGAGGCAAAGAAATGCCGCGTCGGCGGGCGCTTTTGCGGGCGCGTCCATTTGCGCATCTGCGCTCAGGGGGGCGGCCGCCGCGCGGTCCGGCCTTGCCAGCGGCGGCTTCAAAAGGCTCTGCAGGTCGTCTTTTCCAGGCGCCGGGGAAAGCCCCGCCGGCCCCATATCCGGCACCTCGGCCCGGGCCCGATCCATCCCGCCAAGCAGGACGACGACGACAAGAAACGCGAAAAGACGGATCAAAACGAACGCCCCAGATCCAAACTCAGGCCCAAGCCCAAAGAAGGCAATCTAGCAGGCGGTGCGGGCGAACCAAAGA
>CAYSVF010000179.1:4068-5850 GCA_964434415.1 uncultured Parvibaculum sp. | reverse complement strand
GCCATCAGAATGCCTGCCCCAGCGAAACATAGATCTGGAAACGGTCGTCGATCCCTGCGCGCCGGTCCAGCGGTAAGGCAACGTCGAAACGCACGGGCCCGATAGGCGTGTAATAGCGCAAGCCCAGCCCCGCGCCCCATTTGAGCGGTTTGCCGAATGTAGGCGTAAGGCCGGAATAGGCATTGCCGCCATCAAGGAAGGCAACCGTGCCGATAGATTCCGTCACGCGCATCCGAGCTTCGAAATTGGCTTCCAGCACGGAGCGCCCGCCCACCGGGTCATTGTCGCCGTCGAGAGGTCCCAGCATCTGGTAGCCATAGCCGCGGACCGATCCGCCGCCGCCCGCATAGAAGCGCGTGGAGCCCGGCACATCGTCGGTTTCCGAGGCGAGCAGCGAACCCGCCCGGCCGCGTGCGGCGAGCGTCACCCATGGCGAACCGTCCTCTCTCTCGCCGAAACTGAGATAGGTCGAGCCGACACCTTCAAGTCGCGTAAAGGCTGCGGCTTTCTGGTTGGCGCGGCCGAAATAGGGCGTCGCCCGCACGGTGGCGCGTATGCCTGATGTCGGGTCGAGCAGGTTGTCACTGCCGTCATAGCTCAGCGAGGCGGGAATGCCGATCAGCTGATAGCGGTTGTTGCCGCGCGAATCCGCCGTGCGCACCAGTTCGAAAGTGACGCCGAGGCTTGCCTTGATCTTGTCCGTCAGCGGGCGAACGAGGCCTGTACCCGCCTTGATGCGGTTTTCGTTATAGGCGTCCGAGCGTTCATGCGCGATTTCGAAACTGGCGGTCAGCGTCTGGTCCTGCCTCAGGAAACGGGGCTTGTTGAGATCGGCGGTCGCGGATTGTTCCGTCTGCGAGACGTTGAGGCCCAGTGTCAGCTTTTCGCCCCGCCCCAGCAGGTTGCGATGTTCCCAGGATGCCTTGGCGCCCGCCCCGGTGGAGGTCGTGTAGTTCGCGCCGAGCCGGACCGTGCGGGCATCGCTCTCCTTGAGGGTGAGGTCCTGCGGCAGCTCGTTGCCGTCGATCGGCTGCCCGCTGTCGAGTGCCACCTGATCGAACAGGCCTGTCTTGCGCAGCGCGTTGAGCGACTTGTCAACTTCGCTGCGGTCGTAAGCTTTCCCCTTCTCGAAGGTGATGAAGGAGCGCACATAATCGTCGCGGGTGCGGCCTTCATTGGAAATGGCCAGCGGGCCGAACAGCATGGGCTCGCCCGCCTTGATGGAAAGCGTGACGGTGGCCGTATGCGCGGCGAGGTCGACGATTACCTTGCGGTCGTCGAGTTCGGCGTCGGGGTGACCGTTGTCGTAGAGCCAGGTAAGCGCCTCGTTGGTGAGGTCGATGATGCGCTGCGCCTTCGCCGCCCGCTCGGGTTTCAGCCCGAAAAAGGCGCCGTCTTTCGGTAGCTTGCTTTCGTCTGCCGGATGGTCGGCGTAGACGATGTCGAAGCTTTCGATCATCGTTCGCTCGCCCAGGTCGACGTCGAAAACCACTTTGTAGGCGCCGCCGGTTTCCTGCCGGATGGATGAGGAAATCCGGCCGTTATAATAGGCCTCCGAGCGCAATACGCGGTCGATCCGCTTTTCGTCCTCGATCGCGCGCCGGCGAAGCTGGGCGAGCGTCGGCACGGGCGTATCGGTCTTGCCGAGCTGGATGGAATCGTCCATCAGCTTTTGCAGGTAATCGGGAATACGCGGACCGCGAACCTCGGTGGAAAAGTCGAGGCTGCGTTCGCCGGTGGACGCAGCGGACGCGTCCTCGGGCGGTGTGGACGCGTCCGCTG
>CAYSVF010000179.1:0-4058 GCA_964434415.1 uncultured Parvibaculum sp. | reverse complement strand
GTCTTCAGGCTGGGTGGAGGCGGGCGGGGTCTCGACGGTGCCGGGCTCGGCTCGCGTCTGAGTGGCCGGTGCAGCGAAGGCGCTCGTCAGCGCAACCGCCAGCGCGGTCGCCGAAACGCCTGCAAGCATGCGCAGCCGGCCCGTCGGCCATGCTGTACGCCCGCCACCGGGCTGCCACCGCGCATTGCGGATCATTCGTCACTCGCTCCAGACAGGGCCACGCTCCGGACAGAGCGGAAGCCCCCGACATTCCGACCCTGAGAGCCGGTTCAACCTAAGACGCCGCATTATGCACGAGGCCGGGCTCATGCGGCCATGCTCCTGCACCGGGATGACTGGCATTCTGCCATTTTCCCGTCAACCTTGACCTTCCAGCCACTGGAAGCATTACGTTCCAGGCGAAATCGGGCAACCCTGCGGAAACGAGACCATGAGCGAACAGGAAAGCTGCTGCCATCATCATGATCATTGCCATGGGGGCGGGGATAGAACGCCCCCGCCGGTGATTCCCGGTGCGCAATATACATGTCCCATGCACCCGGAGATCGTGCAGGACGGCCCCGGCACCTGCCCGAAATGCGGCATGGCGCTGGAGCCCATGACGGTGACGCGCGACGCGGAGCCGAATGAAGAGCTGATCGACATGACGCGGCGCTTCTGGATCGGCCTTGCGCTGGCGCTTCCGGTCTTCATCCTCGAAATGGGTGGTCATCTGTTTCACACGGATTTCGGTCTCTCTCCGGTTGTGAGCAATTGGGTCCAGTTCGTACTGGCGACGCCTGTCGTGCTCTGGGCGGGTGCGCCCTTCTTCCAGCGCGGCTGGTCGTCCGTGGTGACGAAGAACCTCAACATGTTCACATTGATCGCGATGGGCACGGGCACCGCCTATGCCTATTCGGTGGTGGCGATCCTCTTTCCGCATATTTTCCCCACGGCTTTCCGTAATGAGGACGGCACGGTGCCGGTCTATTTCGAGGCCTCCGCCGTCATCATCGTGCTCGTTCTGCTGGGGCAGGTGCTGGAACTCAGGGCGCGCGACCGTACCAGCGAGGCCCTGCGCTCGCTGCTCGATCTCGCGCCGCGCACCGCCCGTCGCCTGACCGAAAGCGGCGACGACGAGGAAGTGGAGCTTGGCGAGGTCGAAAAGGGTGACCGCTTACGCGTACGTCCGGGCGAGAGCGTGCCCGTCGACGGCGTGGTGATCGATGGTCGCAGCTCGATCGATGAATCCATGATTACCGGCGAGAGCGTACCTGTGGAAAAGGGCGTAGACGACAATGTCATCGGCGGCACGCTCAACGGCACCGGTACATTCGTCATGCGGGCCGAGCAGGTCGGCATGGAGACCATGCTGTCGCGCATCGTCAACATGGTCGCCGAGGCGCAGCGCAGTTCCGCGCCCATTCAGGGTCTCGCCGACAAGGTAGCGGGCTATTTCGTCCCCGCCGTCATCGCGGTTGCGGTCATCGCCTTCATCGCCTGGTCGTTCGCAGGGCCGAGCCCGGCCTTCGGCTATGCGCTGGTTGCCGCCGTCTCCGTTCTCATCATCGCCTGTCCCTGCGCGCTGGGCCTTGCCACGCCCATGTCGCTGATGGTCGGCATGGGGCGCGGCGCCGGTCTCGGCGTGCTGATCCGCAATGGCGATGCGCTGGAGCGGATGGAGAAGGTCGACACGCTGGTCGTGGACAAGACGGGCACATTGACCGAGGGCAAGCCGCGCGTGACCGAGGTGGAGCCGGCAGACGGGGTGAGCGAAGAAGATCTGCTGCGCCTTGCCGCAAGCCTTGAGCGCGGCAGCGAACATCCGCTCGCCGAAGCGATCATGGAGGCGGCGAAGGACCGCGGCCTCACGCTCGCGCAGACGCAGGATTTCGACGCGCCCTCGGGCAAGGGCGTCACCGGTACGGTGGATGGCCGCAGGCTGGCATTGGGCAACCGCCGCCTCATGGACGATCTCGGTGTGGCAGTCGACAAGCTTGCCTCCCGTGCCGATCAATTGCGCGACAAGGGTGCGACGGTGATGTTCGTCACGATGGACGGTGCGCTTGCCGGGCTCCTCGCCGTCGCCGACCCGATCAAGAAAACGACGCCCGACGCGATTGCGCGCCTGCGCGAGGACGGCCTGCGCATCGTCATGCTGACGGGCGACAATGAACGCACGGCGCGCGCCATTGCAGGCGAACTCGGCATCGACGAGGTGGAAGCGGAGGTCTTGCCCGACCACAAGGCCGATACGGTGAAGCGGCTGCAAGGCGAGGGCCGCGTCGTCGCCATGGCGGGCGACGGCGTCAACGATGCCCCCGCGCTCGCATCCGCCGATGTCGGCATCGCCATGGGCACGGGCACCGATATCGCCATGGAGAGCGCGGGCGTGACGCTGGTGAAGGGCGATCTCATGGGCATCGCCCGGGCGCGCGAACTCTCCCGCGCGACCATGCGCAATATTCGCCAGAACCTCTTCTTCGCGTTCATCTATAATGCCGCTGGCGTCCCCATCGCGGCGGGCATTCTCTATCCCGTTTTCGGTCTCCTCCTGAGCCCGATTTTCGCCGCGGCGGCCATGTCCCTTTCCTCCGTCTCCGTTATCGGCAATGCTTTGCGCCTGCGCGGGCTCAAACTGTGAGCCCGATTCGATTGACCGATATAATGGGGGCCATTAGTCTCGCCTCATGTCCGAGACCAGGAGTAAAGCGGGAAACCGCAGCAGCGATACGCGTGAGAGGTTGATCGTCGCCGCCGAGCAATTGTTCGGCGAGCGCGGCATCCATGCGGTGACGCTGAAGGAAATCAACGCCGCGGCGGGACAGCGCAATGAATCCGCGCTGCACTACCATTTCGGTTCGAAAAAGGCGCTGATCGAGTCGATCCTGCGCCAGCGCGCCGACGTGCTGGACATCCGCCGCTCGCAATTGCTCGACGATCTGGCGGCGAGCGGCGAAAAGCCCGACCTCCGCGGCGTCGTGAAGATCGCGTTTCAGCCCATCTTCGAATTGCTGCATACGAGAGACGGTGTGCGCTTTGCCCGCTTCGTGGCGCAGGTGCTGGGCGATCCGCAATTCGACCTGCCCCGCATGACGGTCTGGGGGCGCTATGACGGCCTCACCCGGGTCAATATTCTGCTGGCCGATTATCTGAACGACCTGCCGCCGGAGGTTGCCGAACAGCGCCAGCGTTTCATGCTGGAAATGGCGATCAGCGCCCTTGCCATCTGGACGCGCCGTCACGATGCGCTGAAGGATGTCGCGGCGCGCAAATTTTTCACGGCAAATCTCGTCGACGGCCTGCTCGGCATGTTGACCGCGCCGATTTCGGCGGAGACCGAGGCCGCATTGACGCCGGCCGTGAAATCCAGGGGGAGGAAGACCGATGAGCGAAAAGCTCGAGCCGACTGAGGCGCAACTCGATGCGCTGATGAAAGCCGACCAGACGACGCCCATCGTCATGGTCAATCTGCTGAAGTTTCGCGACAAGGCCGTCTATGAGGATGGCCGCGATGCGGGCGGTATCAGCGGTGCGGAAGCCTATGGGCTCTATGGCCAGGTCGCGCAGAAGAAGATCAAATCCGTCGGCGGCAGCATTCTCTGGCAGTCGCCGCGCGAACAGCTTGTCGTCGGTACGGAAAAGGACGATTGGGACGCGGTGGTGCTGGTACGCTATCTCTCCCGCGAGGCCTTTCTCGAAATGACCTCGGAAGCCGAGTATCGCGAGGCGCTGCCGCATCGCACGGCAGGCCTCGAACGCACAGCGCTCATCCAGTGCATGGATACAGGCGCCGTCGGGACCTAGTCCTTCAGGAAGTCCCGCGTCACGCTCAGGAACTCGTCCAGCTTGTCATGCTGGACCCAGTGCCCCGCGCCCTCGATGTTCACGACCTTCGCATTCTGGAAGTGCTTCGCACGCCCGTCCTTCATCGGATCGCTCGCCCAGCTCTCCGTGCCGCGAATGAGCAGCGTCGGGCAGGTGATGCGCGACCAGAGATAGGTCGTGGTCGCTTCGTCGAAACCCGTCGGCGGAAAGACGCGCACATAATTGTCGAACTTCCAGCTATATGTGCCGTC
>CAYSVF010000178.1:0-5874 GCA_964434415.1 uncultured Parvibaculum sp. | reverse complement strand
GTCTCGCCCGACCTCGAACCGCTGACCAAGGCGGCGGGCGTGATGGTGACGGGCGCCCTGCTCGGTACGCTGGGGGCGGAAACGCTGGGTCCGCCCGCGACCTTTACCGCCGCCGGCCCGACCGCCTGGATCGGCATGGCCGCGCTCGGCGTCTTCTCCACCGGGGCGGCGGCCGTCGTCTTCTTCCGGCTGGTGGACGCGGCGGGCGCGACCTTCACCTCGCTCACCAATTATCTGGTGCCGGTCTTCGCCGCCTTTGCAGGCTATGCGTTCTTTGGCGAAAAGCTGAACTGGCTCGTGCTGGCGGGGCTTGCGCTCATCCTGTCCGGCATCGCGCTCTCCGAACTCAACCTCCGTAGGCTGATCGAAAAGGTAGGGGACGAGCTGCCCCTCTCGCGCGACTAGTGTCTCGCGGCTAGAACAGCAGCGCCGCCCCGACGCTTGCCACCATCAGCACCGATGCCAGCACGGCGGTCGCGCGCATGATGCGCTCGTTCTGCACGAAACGGCGAATGGCATCGCCGCCCGCGCCCCAGAGCGAGGTTGCCGCCATCATGGTGACGAGGCAGAACCCGCCAAGAAGCAGGGCTTGCGGAAAATAGGCGCCGTCCCGCGTGACGAAGGTGGAAAAGACCACCCCCACCTGCACGAAGGCTTTCGGATTGACGGGATGAAGCCCGGCCCCCGCCCAGAAGGACGGCGCAACGTCATGCGTTTTCCCGCCGAACCCCGCTTGGGCGAGCCTCCAGGCCAGCCAGCAGATATAGGCGAAGCCGACAATCTTCAGCCCGAGAAAGAGCTGCGGCGCAGCAACGAAAAGCGCCCCGAGCCCCGCCGCGCCGGACGCGATAACGATAAGCCCGCCGAGCCAGATGCCGACGAGATAGGGCACCGCGCGCGCAAGCCCCACCGAGGCGCCGACCGAGAGCATGCTCAGATTGGCCGGGCCCGGCGTGAAGCTCATCGTCGCGATGAAAAGCGCAGCAAGCGCCATGGCGTCGCCCTGCATGACCGCACCTGCCTTCGATTGAGAAGCGTCGTAAAACTCAGAGCGAGAATTCGCCCCTGAAATAATCCACGCAGCGCCCGCGAATGATGACGCGCTCGCCCGCATCCGTGCACCAGACCGTGCCGCCGCGCGCCGAGACCTGCCGGGCGACGAGATCGGGTTTGCCGAGTTTCTTCGCCCAATAGGGCACGCTGGTGCAGTAGGACGATCCCGTCACGGGGTCCTCGTCGATGCCATGCGCGGGCGCGAAGACGCGGGAGACGAAATCGAACCCGGAGCCCTCCTCCGCTTCCGCGCTGGCGATCAGCACCGCGTTGAAGGGCGTCATGATGCGTTTCAGCGCCACGAAATCGGGCGTCAGCGCGCGCACTTCATCGGCGCTGTCGAAGATCGCCATCACATTGGGCGTGCGGACATAGATGCGCGGCTTGATGCCCAGCGCATCCGCGATCCCCGCGGGCTCGGGCATCGGCTTTGCCTTGGCCGCCGGGAAATCCATCGCATATTTGTCGCCCTCGCGCGTCACGATGAGTTCGCCGCTGCGCGTCTGAAAGGAAATCTGCGGGGCGTCGTAGCCGAGATGCGTGTAGAGCACATGCGAAGTCGCCAGCGTCGCATGGCCGCAAAGATCGGCCTCCACCGTCGGCGTGAACCAGCGCAGACGGAACCCCTCGCCCTCCGGCACGAAGAAGGCGGTCTCGGCCAGATTGTTCTCCGCCGCGAGCGACTGCATCACCTCGTCGGGCAGCCATTCCTGAAGCGGCACCACGGCGGCGGGATTGCCCTCGAAAACGCGGTCGGCAAAGGCATCTACCTGATAGAGGGGCGTCGTCATCTCTGAACTCCTCGACAAATTGTATCGATACAATTTGGTCGTATTGGCTTGGTTTCGAGCATTTTTCGGTGCAATTCGACCGTGAAAGCAATATGATGGGGACAATATCCGCGCACAATGTATTTATTGTACCCATGACAATTTACAGTTTCGACCTCGACGACATTACCGCCCGCCCCGGCCCGCGCTACCGGGCCATCGCCGATTCCCTGCGCGACGCCATAGCAGATGGGCATGCCGAACCGGGCATGCAATTGCCGCCCATGCGCCGGCTCGCCTATGCGCTCGGCGTGACCGTCGGCACCGTGACGCGCGCCTATGCGCTGGCGGCAAGCCGGGGCGAGGTCTCCGGCGAGGTGGGACGCGGCACCTTCATCGCCGGTGCGGAAGCGCCCGCGCGCGGCAACAGGGGCGTCGGCTCGGCGGCCTTCGTCACCCTGCCCGAAGGCACGGAGATCGCCATGAAGGCGGCTTTCGCGCCGACCGTGGGACAGACCGACATCATGTCGCCCGCGCTCGCCGCCAGCATGGCCGAACCGCGCCCGGCGGAAGAGCCCTTCAATGTCTATCTCCCGCCCGGCGGCAGCACGCGACATCGCGCGGCGGCGGCGCAATGGCTCGCCCATGGCACCTTTACGCCGGGCGCCGACGATATCGTCATCTGTTCGGGCGCCTCGCAAGGCATCCTTACCGCCATCCTTGCCACCACCGCGCCGGGAGACATCATTCTGGCCGAGGAACTGACCTATCAGGCAGTGACGCAGCAGGCCGCGCTGATGGGGCGGCGCATTGTCGGCGTGGAGATCGACGAAGAAGGCATCGTGCCCGACGCGCTCGCCCGCGCCGCGAAGGACCAAGCCCCCGCCGCACTTTTCATCGTGCCCAATCTGCAAAACCCCACCAGCGCCGTGATGAGCGAGGAAAGACGTAAGGAGATCGCCGAGATTGCCCGCGCGCATGAGATCGCGATCATCGAGGACGATGTCTATGGCGTGCTCCTCGCCGACAGGCCGCCGCCCATCGCCTGTTTCGCGCCGGAGATCAGCTATTTCGTCACCAGCCTCGCCAAGACGCTGGGCGCGGGCCTGCGCATCGGCTTTCTGGTGCCGCCCCGGCCAATGCTCGACCGCGCCCGCGCCATTCAATACGGCTTCGGCCAGACCGTGCCGCCCCTGATGGCGGAGCTGGCCGCGACGCTTGTCGAAAACGGCGAAGCGCGAACGCTGTGCGGGTTGATGCGCGCGGAAGTCGCGGAACGCCACCGCATGACGAAAGAGATATTGGCCGGATATTCGCTACGCCAGAACGACGCATCGCTTTATGCTTGGGTGGAACTGCCCGACACATGGCGGGCGCATCATTTCGTGGAAGCCGCCCGCGCCAAGGGCCTCGCCATCGCAGCGGGCGACGACTTCATGGTGGGACGTACCGACCGCACCTCGCGCCATATCCGCCTGGCGATCGGCCAGCCCGCGACGCGCGATCAATTGTCGGACGGTCTCGCCATCATGCGTGAGCTGCTCGAAACCGGACCGCTCTCCACCCCTCTAGTGGCGTAGCATCGATCCCATTTCGGGCGCGTCGTCCTCGTCCGGCAGGGCGAGGAAGTTGAGCGGCCCGTGCCCCTGGCCGAAGCCCGGCGCGGTGCGGATCGCCTCATGCACATAGTCGCGCGCGGCCTCCACCGCCAGCGTCATCTCAACGCCCTGCGAAAGAAGCGCCGCGATGGCGGAGGCAAGCGCGCAGCCGGTGCCATGGGTATGCCGGGTATCGATGCGCGGGCTCGTCATGGTGTGCATCGCCTCCTGCGTCGCCAGCACGTCGGTGACGATCGCCCCTTCCAGATGACCGCCCTTGATGAGCACGGCATCCGCGCCGAGGCCGAGCAGCGCATCGGCCGCCGCCTTCTGACCGTCCAGCGTCTTGATCTCGCGGCCCGTCAGCGCTTCGGCTTCCGGCACATTGGGCGTGAGCAGCGTGGCCATGGGAATGAGGATCTGGCGCAGCGCATCGACGGCGTTTTCCGCCAGCAGCCGCGCCCCGCCCTTGGCGATCATCACCGGGTCGACGACCAGCGCCGCCTCGGCGGCACCGGCCTCGATCTCGGCGGCGGCGCCCTCGATGATCTCCACGCTGTGCAGCATGCCGGTCTTCACCGCATCGGCGCCGATGTCGGAGAGGACGGCCTTCATCTGGTCGCGAACGGTCTGCGGCGGAATTTCGTGAATGCCGGTGACCCCCAGCGTGTTCTGCACGGTCACGGCGGTGATCGCCGTCATGGCGAAACCGCCCATCATGGTCACGGCCTTGATGTCGGCCTGAATTCCGGCGCCGCCGCCCGAATCCGAACCGGCCACGATCAATACGCGGCCCTGCGGCTCGCCCCTGGCGTTATTGGTCATATTGCTGTTCCGGCGTTTGCCGCCTGCATTGGGGCCTCAGGCGGCCCTCAAGCGGCGTTGGCTTCGATAGCCGACACAATATCGTTGACGACGGCGTTCACCAATCCCTCGTCATCGCATTCGCCCATCACGCGGATCAGCGGCTCCGTACCGGATTTGCGGATCACCAGGCGACCGTTCTTCGAAAGCCGGTTCTCGCCTTCCCTGATCGCCTCCTGCACTTCTTCCTGGCCCAGAGGCTCGCCCTTGCGGAAGCGCACATTTTTGAGGATCTGCGGCACCGGATCGAAGACATGCGCCAGCTCGCTCAGCGGTTTGTCATTCGCCTTGAGCACGGCCAGCACCTGCAACGCGGCGATCAGCCCGTCGCCGGTCGTGGAGAAGTCCTTCAGCACGATATGGCCGGACTGCTCGCCGCCGACGTTGAAGCCGTGGCGGCGCATATATTCCACCACATAGCGGTCGCCGACCTGCGTGCGGTGAAGCGAGAGATCGATGGATTTCAGGAAACGCTCAAGCCCCAGATTGGACATCACCGTCGCCACCACGCCCGGCGCGGAAAGCGTGCCCATTTCCTTCCAGTGGCGCGCGACGAGCCCCATGATCTGGTCGCCGTCGATCACGCGGCCGTTTTCGTCGGCGATGATCACGCGGTCCGCATCGCCATCGAGCGCAATGCCGATATCGGCGCGGCGCTCGCGCACCACCTCGCACATGCGGTCGGTGGCAGTGGAGCCGCAATCCTCGTTGATATTGTAGCCATTGGGGTCGGTCCCCACCGTCACCACATCGGCACCCAGCTCCCACAGCGCGGCGGGCGCGACCTTGTAGGCGGCGCCATTGGCGCAATCGATGACGATACGAAGCCCTTCAAGCGTCAGGTCCTTCGGAAAGGTGTGCTTCACATGCTCGATGTAGCGCGCCTGCGCGTCGTCGATCCGCTTGGCGCGGCCAAGCTCGCGCGCATCGGCCAGATTGTCCTTCAGGCCGTTATCCATGTGGTACTCGATCTCGAGTTCCACCTCGTCGGACAGCTTGAAGCCGTCCGGGCCGAAAAGCTTGATGCCATTGTCTTCGAAGGAATTATGCGAGGCGGAGATCATCACGCCGAGATCGGCGCGCAAGGAGCGCGTCATCATCGCAATGGCCGGCGTCGGCAGCGGGCCGAACAGGAAGACATCCATGCCCATGGAGGTGAAACCGGCGGTCAGCGCCGGCTCCAGCATATAGCCCGACAACCGCGTATCCTTGCCGATCACCACGCGATGACGATGATCGCCGCGCCGGAACACGCGTCCGGCCGCCATGCCCACGCGCAACGCGGTCTCGGCGGTCATGTTGCCTGTATTGGCGGTTCCGCGAATGCCGTCGGTCCCGAAATATTTGCGCGACATGAAGGTCCTCAGTTGATCTCGATCCGGCCGCTGTTAAACGCCGATTGCGGCAAATCGGTGAAATCCCGATTCGGGCCGGTTTCCTGGCTGCCCCCGATATGGGTGCAAATATAGGACCGACAAATTGAAACGCATTTAACGAATTCTTGCCGTTTCTTTCAGGATCCGGCCTTTCCGGCCTCGCAAGCCGCCATGACCTTCAGCGCATCGACGAGTGGGCCCGGCTCATGGGTG
>CAYSVF010000177.1:0-5892 GCA_964434415.1 uncultured Parvibaculum sp. | reverse complement strand
CTCTACGATTTCTACGAAAGCCGTATCGCCTACTACCAGGAAAACCCGCCAGGCGATAACTGGAACGGCGCCTGGTTCGCGGGACGCATCTGACACGAATATTCTGCCCGCGTCGGGCGGGGACTGTTTTCAGCCACATTCGGCATATATCCAATGTGCCAATTCAGGTCTTGGTGTTATGCAACTTTAACGCGATTATCTCAGCCCGATTCCCCTTTTACGTCAGATCACACACAATATCCGCGATGCGAACCGTCTATATCGAAGCCGAGTCCTGGCCGCTACGAGAGGCCTTCGTCATCTCGCGAGGCGCCAAGACAGAAGCTCGGACCATTGCCGTAACGATTGAGGAAGGTGGTTTCGCCGGCCACGGAGAATGCGTCCCCTATTTGCGCTACGGCGAAAGCGAGAAGGAAGTGGTCGCCGCGATCCGCGCTCAGGAGCCTGCCCTGCGGGATGGGCTAAGCCGGGAAGACCTCCAGCGCAACATGCCGCGCGGCGCAGCGCGCAACGCCATCGACTGCGCGCTGTGGGATCTGGAAGCCAAGAAAACCGGCCAGCGTGCCTGGAAACTTGCCGGACTGCCGCAGCCCCTGCCCCGGCGCACCGCCTACACGATCAGCCTCGACGAACCTGAGGCCATGCGTGAAGCGGCCAGACGCGCATCGGACCGCCCATTGCTGAAAATCAAGATGGGCGGCGGCAATGATATCGATCGCCTGCGCGCCGTGCGCGAAGGAGCGCCCAGCCCGGCCCTTATCGTCGATGCCAATGAAGCCTGGACACCCGACGAAGTACGCCCGCTTGCGAGCGAACTGGCAAAGCTCGGCGTCAGCCTGATCGAGCAGCCGCTCCCGGCTAAGGACGATGAGGCACTTCGCGGGATCGAATCCCCCATTCCCCTTTGCGCCGACGAATCCGCGCACGGCATCGAAGGCATGCGTCGTCTGGTCGGCCTTTACGACTATGTGAATGTGAAGCTGGACAAGACCGGCGGCCTGACCGAAGCGCTTGCCGTATTGCGCTGCGCGGAAAGGCGCGGACTCCGCGTCATGGTCGGCTGTATGGTCGCGACATCACTTGCCATGGCGCCGGCAATGCTGCTGGCCCAGCGCGCCGAGTTCGTCGATCTCGACGGCCCCCTGCTTCTGGCACGCGATCGCAGTCCGGCGCTTCGCTATGACGGCAGCGAGGTCCACCCGCCCGAGGCGGAACTCTGGGGCTGACCCCGCTGCCTCTTAATCAGCTGTTCAAACGTGGTTGAGCACGATCTTGCCGAAATGCGAGGCACTCTCCATCGTGCGGAACGCTTCCTGCGCATCTTCCAGCCCGAAGCGCTTGTCGATCACGGGGTGAATGTCATTGGCGACAATGGCGCGCGACATATCCTCGAACATCGTCCGGCTGCCTACAGTGATACCGCTGATCTTCAGGTTCTGCGAGAAGATCGCCGCGACATTGAGATCCTTCATCATACCCGACAGAAGACCGATTACCGCGATATGCCCGCCAAGGTGCGCCGCCATGATGGACTGCTGAAAGGTCTCCGCGCCGCCGACTTCCACGATGTGATCGACACCGCGTCCGCCGGTGAGCTTGCGCGTCTCCGTCGCCCAGTCCGGCGTCTTGGCGTAGTTGATAAACATGTCCGCGCCAAGCTCACGGGCACGCTCCAGCTTTGCGTCCGAGGAAGAGGTAACGATCACCCGCGCGCCCGCAGCCTTAGCGAATTGCAGTGCAAAGATCGACACGCCGCCCGTACCCTGCACCAATACCGTGTCGCCCGGCTTGACCCGGCCTTCGACCATCAAGGCGCGCCAAGCCGTCAGCCCCGCGCATGGCAGGCAGGCCACTTCCTCGTCAGACAGATTATCGGGCGCCTTCGACACGCCCTCCGCCGACAGGCGCATATAGTCCTGGGCACAACCGTCGATAGGCCCGCCCAAGGATGTCCCCAGAGCCTCCAGGGTCGGGGCGCCGGAAATCCATCCCTGAAAGAAGCTCGGCGCAACCCGGTCGCCCACCTTGACATGCGTGACGCCCTCGCCCGCTTCCACGACTTCACCGCACCCGTCGGACAGGGGAACGAGCGGAAGCTGTCCCCGAACGCCATGAAGAGCCGCGACGGTCGCAAGATCGCGATAGTTGAGTGAGGCGGCCTTCATCCGGACAACGATCTCACCCGGTCCCGCTTTCGGAGTTTCGCGCTCGGCAAGTTTCAGATTGTCGATGCCGAAATCGCCCTGAATTTCCATCGCTCGCATGGATATTTTCTCCCTGAATTCTGATGTCGATGCGCGCTAGGCTGCCCGTCATACATGCGCTGTCAATCCCGTGTTGCACAGGCTGCAGGAAGGCCAGTTTGCCGCGACGTCAGAAACGGGAGTTTTCAGAAAGGCTGCTTGCCTTTGATCTGCGCCCGGTGCATCACGCGCCGCTGCGAGCCGTCAAAAGCATCGCGCCGGTGGATCGCACAACGATTGTCCCAGATCAGCAGATCGCCGACCGCCCATTGATGCGTCCATGCAAATTCGGGCTTGGCGCAATGGGCCCAGAGCCGGTCGAGCAGTGCCTCGCTTTCGACAACCGGCAAACCTTCGATATAGCCGTTGAGACGCCGCCCCAGATAAAGCGACTTGCCGCCCGTTGCCGGATGGGTCCGGATCACCGGGTGTTTGGCGCCCGGCGCTTTCGTGACGTCGATTACCTTATCTGCTCCCGCCCGCAACTCGCCCACGCTGGTCGTGCTCGAGTCATGATTGCACACCCGTCCCTCTATGGCCGCGCGCAAATCGTCCGGCAACTCTTCAAGCGCCCTGTACATATTGGCAAAGCTCGTATCGCCGCCGCTGTCAGGAATTTCGAGCGAATAGAGGCAGCTCGCCATGGGCGGCTCATCGACATAGGACATGTCTGTATGCCACTCCGCCTCCTTGTCGCCCAGCGCACCGATGGGTTTTCCATCTTCGACGACATTGGAAATAATCCAGATCTCCGGCCGTGACTTGGTTTGCGAACCTGCCATGTCCGTCGCGCTGGCAGGCGCAATATCGAGATCGCCGAAGCGGCGCGAAAACCCGATCAGGTCGTCGTCCGAAATTTTCTGTCCACGGAACAGCAGCACGATGTGATCGTACCAGGCCTGAAGAACGGCCTCGAAATCATCGTCGCTCAACGGGCGGGACAGATCGAGCCCGCGCACTTCCGCGCCCAGCGCTGCGCCTGTAGGAATGATTTCAACCGGCATCTTCTTCCTCCTCGTCCGAAACGACCGGGCCACCCTGCCAACGGGATTGAAGCAGGATTGCGCCGGCGAAAGCGGCCAACGCCGTCGCAGCCGGCAACAGATAGGCCTCCGACAGGAAACGGTCGTAAAGCGGCCCCGCGGCCAGCGTCATCACACCCATCATAATCCCGGCGGAAATGGAGGCGTAAAGACTTTGCGCTGTCGAGGCAAGCGACGGCGGAGAGGATTGGGCGACGAAATGAAGTGCCCCCAGATGCGCCGCACCGAAGCTCAACCCGTGCAGGGCCTGACAGAAAATCACAAGCCAGAATGGTGGATTGCAAGCGAGCAATGTCCAGCGGATGACCGCGCCGCCCGCTGCCAGCATCAAAAGACGCGGCGCCCCGACCAGGCGCAAAACACGTCCCGACTGCGTGAAAAGCAGGATCTCGGCAACGACACCGATCCCCCAGAGAATGCCGATCAGCCCGTCGCCATAACCCAGCCGCTGCCAGTTGATAGACCCGAATGCGTACTAGACCGCATGGCTGGACTGGATGAGCCCGCCCGTTGCCAGACCGAGCATGAAGACAGGGTGCCGCGCGATCTGGAGCGTGGCGATAAGCTGCCCGCCCTTTCGTTTGCGCTTTTTCGGCTGCGGCACCTCACGCGCCAGAAGGAAGGTTCCTGCCAGCGTCGTGAGAAGACCGGCCAGCATGCAGAAGACGATGATGGATGCCGAGAACCAGCCGACCAGCCAGCCCGTACCGGTACTCGCCACGATGAAGGTAATCGAACACCAGATGCGCACGCGCCCGTAGTCGATACGCCCTTCCCGCGTCGCCTTCATGGCGATGGTTTCGATGAGCGGCGTGATGGACGGCCAGCAGGACATGAGCACGATGCTGACGGCGAGGATCGCCCAGAACCCGTTGACCAGCAAAAGCAGAGAGCCCGCCGCCACCGAACTCCACGCCAGCGCCACCACGACGCGGCGGCGATCGTCCAGACGGTCGGCGGTATAGGCGAACACCGGCCCGGCCGCGATACGCAGCAGCATATTTCCCGCAATGATGATGGAGATTTCCGACGACCCCAGCCCCGCCGATTTCAGCCATACGGGGAAAAACGGAAGCTGCACGCCGGAGAACAGGCAGAGCGAGCCGTAAAAGATCGAAAGGCGGACAGAAAGCGGCATGATTGGCCTGCGGCGACAGCGGTGCGATCACTCATATCGCACCCGGCTGCCGCCGCGAAGGGCCTTGTTGAGATCACATTGTCGGATAGGGAAGCTTCCGCCTCTCCGCCGAGTCCGACAAATGCTTCCAGATCCGGCGTTCCATATGGGCCGCCCAGTCCCCGCTCTGCCCTTCCAGATAGGTCTGAAGGTCGATCAGGACGGTTTTGAGCGCATCGTTCACGCTATCGAGCGCACTGATACGCAGCGACGTGTCGCGTATATCCGACGCATCGCTGAGCCGGCGGCGAAGTCCGGCATCCTCTACCTGGGACGCGGCCTCTGCAAAGATGGAGCGCATCTCGGAGTTATCCTCGGTACGGACTTCCGCCGCACGATCATATTCCTCGGCCGACATGAAGAGCATCAGCCCCATCACACTGACATCGCCTACCGAATATTCCGCCCCCAGATGAGGCGCAACCTCCATCAGGAGGGTCGCAAAGCAGCCCTGCAGGACATTATCGACGACAGGTTTCATTTGCGTGCCTCCTCCCTGAGTTCGGCCATACGGGCCACCAAAAGCCTGTTATGGACATCGGTGCAGTACCAGCTCGAAAAGGCGAGGACCGGGTCGCGGTTAGCCCCGCTCTGATATTCCTTGCCTGCGGAAATCCAGATGGCGAGCCCCTTCACCGCGGCGAACACCTCCCACCATTTGAAGGCCTCACGGTCGAGCGTCACGCCGCTGGCTTCCTGCCAGATGCGAAGGGCTTCCTCACGGTCGATGAGCCCCGCGGGCCGCTCGCGATTGCCGAAGGCCCAGAGCGGGTCGGCCGCCCAGGCGAGATCCTCCAGCGGATCGCCCAGATGGCACATTTCCCAGTCGAGGATCGCCGTGATCTCTCCAGCACCATTGAACATGAAATTGCCGGTGCGGTAGTCGCCATGCACGACGGCGAGCTTCTTTGGCGGTGGCGGCGGGTTCTGCCGCAGCCAGCGAATGGCCGCTCGCGCGATGGGCTGCGGCGTCAGCTCGTCCTCGTCGATCACCTGTTCCCATTTGTCGAGTTCGCGCTTCCAGCATTCTTCCGGTTTCACCGGTTCCATGGACGCCGAAAAGCCGATGGCATCGGGATCGGCGCCGGAAATCTGTCCCAGATAACGCCAGAACTGGTCTCCCAGCTTGTCCTTCAATTCACCGAACGGATCGGGAGAGAAAGGCGAGGCCGCCTGACTATCCATGATCTGTTCCATCACGAAGAACGGGCGGTCGAGCCATTTGGTTTCCGTTTCCAGGAAAAGCGGCTCGGGCACCGGCAGGCCGGTCGGGTGGAACGCCTTGTAGGCATTGTATTCGAGGTCGCGCTCCGTCTCGATGAGGCTCGCTTCCGGATCGCGGCGCAGGATGAGCGCCCGTTCTTTCTTCTTGCCGCCCTCTTCCCAGGCGGCGTGAAAGCGATAGGTCTCACGACTGGCCCCGCCATGA
>CAYSVF010000176.1:0-5904 GCA_964434415.1 uncultured Parvibaculum sp. | reverse complement strand
GGGCCCTGATGAACCGCGCGGGCGCGGAAGCGCTGGTCCGCGGCGCGGAGGTCATGTTTCTGGAAGTGGCGGAGGACAATGCCCCCGCCATCGGACTTTACGAACGGCTGGGATTTGCACCCGTGGGCCGCCGCCCGGCCTATTACGACAGGCCCGGCGGCCGGATTGCCGCCATCTCCATGAGGCTCGATCTGCCCGGTTGAGCGGGCCCGGTCACCGATGCGTCGCGAAATCGTCGCAGGATTGATGTCTATTCGGGCGTGACAATGCGCCTCGGACGGGCTTGGCTGCCCGGGAAAACCCAACTATACCCCTGTTTTTGCCGGGGTTTTTGCGAGAGCGAAAGCCGACCACCTCTTGGTGACAAGGCATGCTGCGATCACCTAATATGGCGCCATGAGTGACATGAACACATCGACGGAAACCATCCGTCCGGAAGATCATCCGTCCGATCCGCACAGGATCGAAAATCTGTGCATCAAGGCCGGCATGCGCATGACCGACCAGCGGCGGGTCATTGCGCAGGTTCTGTCCATCGCGACCGACCATCCCGATGTGGAAGAGGTCTATCGCCGGGCATCCAAGGTCGATGACAAGATTTCCATCGCCACCGTCTACCGGACGGTTCGTCTGTTCGAGGAAGCCGGCATCCTCGAGCGGCACGATTTCCGCGACGGACGCTCGCGATACGAACAGGTGACGGAAGATCATCACGACCACCTGATCGATGTTTCGACGGGCCGGGTCGTCGAGTTTCAGAACGACGAGATTGAACGCCTGCAGCGGATTGTGGCGCGTGAGCTGGGTTACGACCTTGTGGACCACCGCCTCGAGCTTTATGGAACGCCCCTGAAAGACAAGTCTCAGGACAAGAAGCAGGATTAGCGGCGGTCGATCACGGCACGTCGCACTCAACAGGGAAAGGGACGGCGCCCCGCCGCCAGTGGCAGGGAGCCGGAATGACGCTATGGGGACCTTGCGCGCGACAATATTACTGACGGGTTTCATCCTGTCCGCGCTCATTCTGATGCCGGTTCAGGCGGTGGCCCGCAAGCTCCGTCTTCCCGCCGCGAAGACGATCCCGCTCCATTATCACCGCTTCCTGTGCCGTCTCATCGGCATCCGCGTGATCGTGCGCGGCGAGCCGCATCAGGAAGGCGCCTGCCTGTTTACCGCCAACCACACGTCCTGGCTCGACATCCCGATCATGAGTTCGGTCCTGCCGATCTCCTTCGTCGCCAAGAGCGAGGTCGCGGGATGGCCCTTCTTCGGCACGCTGGCCCGCCTCCAGAACACGGTGTTCGTGGAGCGCGAACGCCGGACCCGCACCGCTGAATCGCGCAACCTCATCCATTCGCGCATCGCCGAAGGCGACAATCTGGTGCTCTTCCCCGAAGGCACCTCCAGCGACGGCAATCGTGTCCTGACTTTCAAGAGCGCGCTGATGAGCGTGGCGCAGCTTGCGGTCGTGAATGGCGAGGACGATCGCGAGGACGATCTCGTCGTTCAGCCGATTTCGGTCGCCTATACCAACCTTCATGGATTGCCCATGGGGCGCCACAACCGGCCCTTCTTTGCCTGGTATGGCGATATGGAGCTTGTGCCCCATCTCTGGGCGGCGTTCAAGAAGGGGCCGATCGACGTGGTGATGGAATATCACCGTCCGGTCACGATCCGGGAAATCGGCAACCGCAAGGCGCTGGCCAATTATTGCGAGACCTGTTGCCGGATCGGGCTTGCGCGCGCGCTGACGGGCCGTCATGTTCCCGGTCCGGAGGAGGCCGCAGCCGACCAGCCGGCGGCCCGGCCCGCCCCCGCGGCGGCTCTCGCCCGATAATGGCGGCGCCCCGAAGGACGGCATCTCCGCAACATCGCATCCGGCGAACCCCCTCTCCCGCTGCTGTCGCGAACGTGATAGCGTTAGGGTCTATAGATCATATGCGGGCCGAACGGCTTGGCATGGAAGAAGAGGGCGGTCCCGGAGAGTTGCTCAACGGTATGAGGAAACGAGCACCCATTGTCTGACACTTCAGCGTCCGAACAGCCAACGCATCTGGAAGGCCCCGGCCTCGAAAGCAGTGACCGCCCCGCCGGTGCGCCCGCCCGCAAGATTTTCATCAAGACCTATGGCTGCCAGATGAACGTCTATGACAGCGCCCGCATGGCCGATGTCATGGCGCCGAAAGGCTATGCCGAAGTCGATACGCCGGAGGAGGCCGATTTCATCCTCCTCAATACTTGCCATATCCGCGAAAAGGCCGCCGAGAAGGTCTATTCGGAACTGGGCCGTCTGCGCCTGCTCAAGGAGGAGAAGGCGGCAAGGGGCGAACGCCTGATGATCGGCGTCGCCGGTTGCGTCGCCCAGGCCGAGGGCGAGGAGATGCGCCGCCGCGCGCCCGCCGTCGATCTCGTGGTCGGCCCCCAGACCTATCACCGCCTGCCCGACTATGTGGCGCGCCTCGATAATGGTTCGCCCGGCATCGTGGAGACGGAGTTTCCGGTCGAGACGAAATTCGAGGCCATGCCCATGGCCGAAAAGCGCAAGACGCTGGCGCGGGGGGCGACCGCTTTCCTCACCGTGCAGGAAGGCTGCGACAAGTTCTGCGCCTTCTGCGTCGTGCCCTATACGCGCGGCGGAGAGTATTCCCGTCCGGTGACGCGTCTCCTCGATGAAGCGAAGGCGCTGGCCGATGCGGGCGTGCGCGAAATCACGCTGCTCGGTCAGAACGTGAATGCCTATCACGGCGAAGACGATGCCGGCCGCGACACGACGTTGGGCGGTCTGATCCGGCGGCTGGCCGAGATTTCGGGTCTCGAACGCATTCGCTACACGACCAGTCACCCCCGCGACATGGATGACGAGCTGATCGCCGCCCATGGCGAGGTCGACAAGCTGATGCCCTATCTGCACCTGCCGGTTCAGGCGGGCTCCGACCGCATTCTGAAGGCGATGAACCGCAAGCATACGGCGGAGAGCTATCTGCGCCTTGTCGAGCGCATTCGCGCCGCGCGTCCCGACATCGCCATGTCCGGCGATTTCATCGTCGGCTTCCCCGGCGAGACGGAAGAGGATTTCCAGGCGACGCTCGACCTCGTGAGCGAGGTGAAATATGCGCAGGCCTATTCCTTCAAATATTCCCCGCGCCCCGGCACGCCCGCGGCGACCGAGGAAGACCAGCTTGCCGAAGAGGTGAAGTCGGAACGGCTTCAGCGTCTGCAGGCGCTGCTGAACGAACAGCAGCTCGCCTTCAACCGCGCCTGCGCAGGCCGTTCCATGCCGGTGCTCTTCGACCGGCGCGGCCGGGGCGAGGCGCAGCTTGTGGGCCGCAGCCCCTATCTGCAATCGGTGCATGTCGACGATGCGCCGGAAGAATTGTTCGGCCGTCTGGCCGAAGTCGTTATCGATGAAGGTCACGCCAACAGTTTGCGCGGCCGCATCGTGGAGAAGGCAGTGCTGACCGCCTGAGCGGGCCCTCCCGCAACATGGCCACCAGGGATGAGCGCATTTGAGTGCAACGGGTGGACGACGGAACGAGACCGGAGGAATGACAAGTGTCTCCAGCGCATCGGGTGGCGGCGAAAGCCTCGTCCTTGCGTTCGACGACAATTCCCTCCTGACCGAACTCTTCGGTGCCAATGACCGGCATCTGGCCCGCATCGAACAGGGGCTCGACATTGTCGCGACCTCGCGGGGCAACAAGCTGGTCATCACCGGCACGGCGGAAGCGCGCGACCAGGCAGGCCGCGTGTTCAAGGATCTCTATGCCCGTTTGAAGTCCGGCCAGGATGTGAATGCGGGCGAAGTGGACGGTGCGATCCGCATGGCGCAGTCCAGCAATGTCGAGGCCGCGGCCGAGGCGCGCGAGCCGGGCGGCCGTCTTCAAGTCGTCACCAAACGGCGGACGATTACGCCGCGCTCCCAGACGCAGGCCGCCTATATCGATGCGCTTTTCAATAATGAGCTCGTCTTCGGCGTCGGTCCGGCGGGCACGGGCAAGACCTATCTCGCCGTTGCCGTCGCCGTTTCCATGCTGCTCCAGAAACGCGTGGACCGGATCATCCTGTCGCGTCCCGCGGTCGAGGCGGGCGAACGTCTGGGTTTCCTGCCCGGCGACCTGAAAGAGAAGATCGACCCCTATCTGCGCCCCCTTTACGACGCGCTTTACGACACGCTGCCGGGCGTGGAAGCGATGAAGGGGATCGAGTCCGGCGAGATCGAAGTGGCGCCGCTGGCCTTCATGCGCGGCCGGACGCTTGCCAATTCCTTTGTCATTCTGGACGAGGCGCAGAACTGTACGCCCGTGCAGATGAAGATGTTCCTGACCCGTCTGGGCGAGAACAGTCGCATGGCCATCACCGGTGACCCGAGCCCGGTGGACCTGCCTCTGGGAGCCAAGTCCGGCCTCAAGGATGCGCTCGATGTTCTCGACGGCGTGCAGGGCACGGCCATGGTGCGTTTTTCCGATGTGGACGTGGTGCGTCATCCGCTCGTGACACGGATCGTCAAGGCCTATAACTTTCATGAACGCGGTCTGCTCGACACGTCGAATCATGGAAATGACGGCCCGAAACCGGGCGAGCAGGGACACCGAAAGGATGGCAAATGAGCGCGGGTGACCCCCCACGCGGGAACGGACATTCGGGAGGCGGCTCCGGCGACGCGCCGCCATCGGGCGATCATGCCCGTCCGAAACGCTCCACCCCGGCGCGAAGTCCGGTTTCCGGACTGACCATCGATATCGTTCGCGAAGCAGGTGACTGGGACGGCGGCACCGCCGAAATCGTCAGGCGGGCGGCGGAACACGCCTATGTGGTCGCCGGCGACACCGAGGGGGCGGAGCTTTGCGTGGTGCTGGGCGACGACAAGCTCGTTCAGGCCCTGAACCGGACCTATCGCGGCAAGGATGCCCCCACCAACGTGCTCTCCTTTCCCTCCATGGAAATGCCCGGCATGGCCGGCGGCGAGCCCCTTCTGCCCGAAGAGAGCGCCTTGCTCGGCGATGTGGTGCTCGCCCGTGAAACCATCGCGCGCGAAGCCGTGGAGCAGCACAAGAGCCTCTCCGACCATCTCAGCCATCTCGTCGTGCATGGCGTGCTGCATCTTCTTGGCCATGACCATATGGAAGACGAAGAGGCCGAGGAGATGGAGGCCCTGGAACGCGACATTCTCGAAGATCTGGGCATCGCCGATCCCTATGCCTCCCAGCATTGAAACCCGGAACGGCTCTCTCTTTCGCAAATCCAATGGCTGATACCACCGACAGACCCGAATCCTCCCAGTCCGCATCCGCAAGGCACGATAGCTCCGAGCGCAAACCCTCCCGGGCGAAGTTCCGCTCCTGGCTGATGGCGCTTTTCGGGCTGGGCGGCAATGGCGACCATACGCTGCGCGACAGCCTGGAAGAGGTTATCGAAGAGCATGACGACACAAGGCGCAGCCTGACCGAAGAAGAGCGCCATATGCTCATCAACATTCTGAGCTTCGGCGAGCTCCGGGTGGAGGATGTGATGGTGCCGCGCGCCGACGTGGTCGCAGTGGAAGAAGGCGCGTCGCTGGAAGAGCTTTTTCAGCTCTACACCCAGTCTAGCCATTCGCGAATGCCCATCTATCGCGAGACGCTGGACGACCCGATCGGCATGGTTCACATCAAGGATGTGATGGCCTATCTCGCCGTGCCCTGCGCGGAGAGGCCCGGAACGGGAAACGCGACCGCCGCGAACGGCAATGGAGAGACCGGCGACAACGAGGAAAGCGGCGCCGGAAACGACAAGGCCATCGCTCTTTCCGGCAACCGGTTCGCGCTGCGCGACATCAGGCGGAACGTGATCTTCGTGCCGCCCTCCATGCCCGCGCTCGATCTTCTGCTGAAGATGCAGGCGACGCATATCCACATGGCGCTGGTC
>CAYSVF010000175.1:0-5936 GCA_964434415.1 uncultured Parvibaculum sp. | reverse complement strand
TTATTATACATAGTACTTATAATGGATAATTTTACTATTTTCTATGTGCCTCCAAAGAAGGCGCGGGTGTTGCGCATTTGGTGCATTGAGCAGAAAGAAGGAAACGGCGTCCTCTGATTATTCAGTGCAGGCGCTCCGCCCTTGGAATGCACCCAACCATCTAGGGGCGTCTGAGAAAGTTCAGCAAACAGCAGTTTTAGGAAAAACCCACTGGACACAGTTGTCTATTTCTCCTGCACGGAAAGGGTGTGCCTCGGCGCAGCTGTATGTGTCAGGACCTGTTCTCGACGTGTGATGCGTATTTCAGGAACAGGGTATCGCTCTCCTTCATCAGCGTTGCGAGCAGGGTACGCAGGCGTCCGGGGACGATGGGTTTATGCAGGATATGGATCCCGCTCGATTTGAGTTCCTTGAGCCTTTCAGGCGCCGTGTCGCCGGTTACGATGATGGCGGGCAGATCGGTAATGCCGAAGAAGCGCCTGATTTCGCGAATGGCGACCAACCCGTTCTCTGAGCCCTTCAAGCGGTAATCGACAAGCAAGGCGCTCGGTGGAACACCCGAGACTTCCGCATCTTCCAGCAATGTGCGGAAATCCGCTGCCGCCTCTGGTGTATAGCCCCAGCTTTCGATGACATCTGCAAGGGAAACGCGTCCCTGTTCGTCATCGTCTATGACCCAGACTCTACAGCCATTGCGCGCGCGTTGGTCGCGTTTGGCTGGAGCGGTGAAACGAGGGGCAGTACTCGGCGTTATGATCTCTTTGCCTACAGGAATATCCACGGAGAACGACGTCCCCCGTCCTTCCCGGGATGAAAAATGAAGGGGAATTTCAAGAAGGTCGGTCAACCGCTTCACGATGGAAAGACCGAGCCCAAGCCCTTTGTTCCGGTCTCGCGCGGGGTTGTCCACCTGGAAAAATTCCTCGAAGACGCGCTCTTTCTGCCCCGCAGGAATGCCCTCGCCATCGTCCATGACGATGAGCCGAAGCCTGTCGTTCCGATGCAGGCAGCCGACGAGAATTTTTGCACCCGGGGCGTGACGCAGGGCATTGGACATGAGGTTGCGGAGAATTGTCTCCAGCAGGGTGGCATCGGTGCTGACGGCCGTGGAGCAGGACACGATACGCAGGTCGCATCCGGCCGCCGCCGCGGCGGCGCGGAACTCGTCTTCGAGTGTCCTCAGGACGCTGTCGATGCGGAACGTCGCGATATGAGGTTCCACTACGCCGGCGTCGAGGCGGGAGATGTCGAGCAGGCTGTTGAGAAGCCGCTCCATGGCTCCCACCGACCGGCCGATGCGGTCCGTCACGGACTGGATGCGTGGGTCGCTTCCGGCTCGTATCGCAAGGGATTCCGATTGAAGACGAAGCGCATGCAGCGGCTGGCGAAGGTCGTGGCTGGCCGCGGCGAGAAACCTTGTTTTGACGCGGGAGGACAGTTCGAGCGCCTCGCTCTTCTTACGAAGGTCTTCGAGCAGGTCGAGATTTTCCTGGCGCAGCCGCAATCCGTTGACGATCGCCAGATGCGTGTTCCGGCCCGTCGCGACCATGGCCAGGGTGAACATAAGCAGCGCGCCGGACATCAGAAGCTGGTCCGATCCTCCCTCCAGGGCGAACCTGATCATGAGCGGGACAACGGATGTCCCCAGTGCGAGGATCTGGGCAGAGAGGAACGGCGCCAGCGTTGCGACGGTACCGGCGGCGGTGCCGCTCAGCATCATGATGAAGAAAACCTGCTGCGGCAGCGCATCCGCGGGCAGAATGAAGACGCCGCCAATGCCCCATCCGATGCCTGTCAGTCCGATGACGACATAGAACGACAGGAGGGAGCCGAGCGGGTCGACCGTCAGGGCGGGACTTTTGCGGAAGTAGAGAATGGTAGCCATTCGCAAGAGGCCGAGCGCGATCATGACGCCTCCCCAAACGAAGACCTCATCTCCGGCGTTCGGCGCAAGCGACATGGAATAGGTCGTGGCCGTGATGACGACCGCATGCACGACAAGCCCGGGCAGTGCTTGCTGGTAAAGAAGGTCGACACGGTCGGTAAACAGCCGCCAGTTCGCTTCGTCTCCGGGATCTATCCCGAAAAGAGCGAGGAGGGCCGAACGAAACGGGGCGGCAGGCGTTCGCGGGGGGTTGTGCACGGTCATGGCGGCGGGTCAGGCCGAAGCGAACGGGTGGGGACTTTCTTCCATCCCCACGCTTGCGCACAGCATGGCGGCGCTCGTCCGGTTTGTGACTCGCAGCGCGCGGAAGATGGCGCCGAGATGTACCTTGACGGTTCCCTCGGTCAGTTCGAGCGAGGCGGCGATTTCCTTGTTCGATTGTCCCTTGCAGACAAGTGCCAGAACTTCGAGCTGGCGGGGCGTCAGCGCGGCGATGATGCTTTCGCGCGTCTGTGCCGGTTCTTCGCGCGAGTGCAGCGTATCGAGCACGTCTTCGGGAAAATGGATGCCGCCGTCGAAGACCGTTTCGAGGATGCCGGCGATTCGGGCGCGGGACGCGCTTTTGGGAATATAGCCGGATGCGCCCGCGCGCAACGTATCGTAGATCGTCTCCCTGTCTTCCCGGCCGGACACGACGACGATGGGGGTGCTGGGAATTTTCGTCCGCAACGTGGTGATGCCGTTGAAACCGTCCAGTCCCGGCATACCGAAATCCACCAGGGCGAGGTCTATGTCTCCCTGACGGTCGATCAAAGACAGGGCGCTGGTGAAATTCTCCGCCTCCCGGATTTCGGCGCCGGCGAACGTATCCTCCACAATCAGACGGAGCCCGTCCCGGAAAAGCTCATGATCGTCGGCGATGAGAATTCTCATGACGGGGATCTCTGATTTAGGTGTCACGCATCTTCAAGATCGGAAGGTTTCGATTGTCCTGCGTTGTACGACGGCGCGTCAATGGGCGACCTATGACTAAAGTCATATGTCCTCAGCCCAAATAGACAAGCACCGTCGCGAGTGCCCTTATTTCCCCCGATGAAAGGCGTCGAACGGCCGGACGATATCGGCCCGCGCCGATTGGGTAGAAAGGTGGGTACCCATGTTCGGGCAGTTTATGCCGAAGGGCTGGTTTCCTGTGGCGGTTGGTGCGAGTGCGACAATTTGTACATCGCAACGATCGGTGCAGAGACATTCTGCCGTCAACAGGCGAACGCAAACCCACCGGGAATGAACCTCGTTCGGACGAAGGTGGGCGGGTGCCGCGCTTCTCATCCGAACGGCCACCCGATAGGGGCCGGTGGTTCGTGCTGCGCGAAGAAGGGGCAATCATGTTCAAGAAATTTCTGCTCGGCTGTACCTGTCTGACCACGGCAGGAGGCGCCGCCGCCCATGCGGAGGGACCGGTGCTGCCCGTGGGCGGGGCTTTTACCGCAGGCGGAGGTGAAATCCTGCGCGATGGCGGTTCCCTGACGATCAATCAAGGCAGCGTCAATGCCGTCATGACATGGCGCGACTTTTCCATCGGGGCCTCGGGCTCGGTCCATTTCAACAATGGTGCGGGAGCAACCCTGAACAAGGTGACGGGCGGTGTGCGGTCCCGCATCGACGGCAAGCTGTCGGCGACCGGATCTCTCTATCTGATGAACCCGAACGGGGTCGTGGTGGGCCCCGGGGGAAGCGTGAGGACCGGGGGCAGTTTCGCCGCCACCACGCTCGACGCCGACGAAACCACCTTCATGTCGGATGGCGCCTTGTCAATGTCCGGCCAATCCGAAGCGCCGGTAGTCAACCTTGGTATGATCGCCTCGAGCAGCGGCGACGTCGTTCTGGCGGCGCACAGCGTCCGAAACGGAGGCGAAATCACCGCCGCTGGCAAGGTTGCATTGGCGGCCGCGCATCATGTCGAACTTTCCGATATGGGCGAGGGGACGGATATCACCGTGCGGGTGAGCCGTTCCGGCGATGTCGAGAACAGGGGGCTTGTCACGGCAACGGTCGCACGGCTGGAATCGGCCGGCGGCAATGTCTACGCCCTTGCGGGAAACACAGACGGCGCCATCCGGGCGAGCGCTGCGACGAATGAAGGAGGGCGGGTGCTCCTGCGCGCCGCGGGGCGTGTGGAGATCAACAGCCGCATCGACGCAAGCGGCGAGGCGGGGGACGGCGGGCATATCCTGGCGGAAGGAACGCATGTGGCCCTCGGCGCGCAGGCGCGCATCGATGCGGGGGGCGCCGAAGACGGCGGCACGGTGAATCTCGGCGGCGGATGGCAGGGCGGTGATCCGGATATCCGCAATGCCGAAACACTGTTCGTGGCATCCGGCGCCGAGATCGACGTCGACGGCACAGAGGGGAGCGGCGGCGAAGCAGTGCTCTGGGCCGATGGACGTACCGACTTCGCAGGGCATGTGACCGCGCGTGGCGGCGATGCGGGGCAGGGCGGCCGCGTAGAGGTTTCCGGCAAGAAGACGCTCTCCTTCGCGGGCTCTGTCAATACGGGGGGAGGTACCTTGCTGCTCGACCCCACCGACATTTCCATCGTCGGTACGATCACCGGCAATGCGACGGAAGGCGCGCTGTCGGGCGACTATGGCTATGTCGAACAGGAAGCGGTGGATGCATCGGAAATCGAAGCGGGAACTCTGGAGGCGCTTCTGGAAAGCAACAATGTGACCATCACGACCGTAAATCCGTCCGGTAACGGCAGCGGCAACATATCGGTCGATGCGGCAGTGACGAAAGCCGGCGGTAGCGGAACGACGACCCTCACGCTGAGCGCGGAGAACGATATCGACGTCAATGCGGCGATCGGTACCGACGATATCAATCGTCCATTGGGTGTGACGCTCCAGGCAGGCAACGATATTACCGTTTCCGACACCATCGAAACCGGGGGGGCGGCGTTCAATGCCATCGCGAACAACAATATCGACGTGGCGGCGACGGGATCGATCGACAGCGGTGGCGGTGATATCTTCGTGCGCTCCGATGACGACGCCAATGGGCAGGGTATTGCGAACGGCACGGGTATGTTCTCGATCGCGAATGGCGGCAATGTCGTGTCCGGCGGCGGCGATATTCGTATCGAGACGCAGGGCCTGAATATCTACGGCCCCTCACTCTCCACTATGGTACTGGATGCAGGGGCAGGCGATGCCTTCATCGACCTGTCCTATGGCGGTCACATCGCGCTAGCACGTCGCGGCACGATCGGTATCCACAATGGATACCTCTATCTGTTCTCGGACGATCTTTCCAAGGTGTCGGCCTCCAACCTCTACATCAACCAGCAAAAGAAAAAGGGCACCTACAAATACCTCTCTGCCTATGACTCCGCGGATCAGCATAATTGGGGCGTCGGCATTTCCGACGAGATCCATCTTTACGCCAATGGCGGGGTCACGATTTATGGCGGATTTGCCAATATCGAAACCGCTCTTTTTATCGAAAATTCCGCAGGTGGCTATAACGACCTGGCGATATCCAATCCGTTGTCTGCCAAGGGCGATGTGACGCTCGTCTCGCCTCAGCTTCGTCTTTATACCTATGGCTATTATATCCGCTCCACGCAGGGCGATCTCAATCTGCGCACAAACAGCTTCAACTACTTCACCAATAGCTCGCTTCGGGCGACCGTCGGGACGGTAAATATCAGCAGCTACAGCCCGGGCGCCCTCACCGTGCCAAACGCTGCGCTGGTCAGCGCGCCGCGCCTCGTCTATGGCGATGCCACCGATACAACGAGCCTGACGGTCGGTGCCATGTCCGCCGCGCAGACAGCGAATATTACCTCCGAGATTGTGTTCCAGGCAGCAGGCGGCATTCAGGTCAACGGCATCTTCGAATCTGAAAATGCCGCTGTCACGCTGAACCCCGATAGCGATGGAGATCTTTCCGGTGCCGTCACATTCGCAGACGGCGCCGGTATAACCTCCGGCGGCGATCTGACGCTGGATGCGGGCTATTTCGGTCCGGAAATGCCGGTCTTCAATGG
>CAYSVF010000174.1:0-5937 GCA_964434415.1 uncultured Parvibaculum sp. | reverse complement strand
CTTCAGATTCCGACCAGGCGATACGCATGCCCTTGCCGCCACCGCCGGCCGACGCCTTGATCATCACCGGATAGCCGATATCGTTGGCGATCTTCACGGCTTCTTCCGCCGTCTCGATCACGCCGAGATAGCCCGGCACCGTATTGACCTTGGCTTCGTTGGCGAACTTCTTGGACTCGATCTTGTCGCCCATCACCTCGATGGCCTTGATGTTCGGCCCGATGAAGGCGATGCCGTTATCGGCGAGCGCCTGCGCGAATTTCGCGTTTTCCGACAGGAAGCCATAGCCGGGGTGAACGGCCTCGGCACCCGTCTGTTTGCAGGCATCGATGATCTTTTCGATCAGCAGGTAGGATTCCGATGCCGGCGGCGGGCCGAGGAACACATGCTCGTCCGCCATCTCGACATGAAGTGCGTCGGCATCCGCCTCGGAATAGACGGCCACCGTCTTGATGCCCATGGCACGCGCCGTCTTGATGACGCGGCAGGCAATTTCGCCTCGGTTGGCGATCAGGATTTTCTTGAACATGGGGATCGCCCTCAGAGCGGAATGTTGTCGTGCTTCTTCCAGGGATTCTCGAGCTCCTTGTCGCGAAGGAGCGCGAGCGCGCGGGCAAGCCGCGGCCGCGTGGAATGCGGCATGATCACTTCATCGATATAGCCCCGCTCCGCCGCGACGAAGGGGTTGAGGAAGCGGTCTTCATAAGCCTTGGTATGGGACGCGATCTTCTCTTCATTGCCAAGGTCCTGACGATGGATGATTTCCACCGCGCCCTTGGCGCCCATCACCGCGATCTCGGCGGTCGGCCAGGCATAGTTCAGATCGCCCCGCAGATGCTTGGACGACATCACGTCATAGGCGCCGCCATAAGCCTTGCGGGTGATGACGGTGACTTTCGGCACCGTCGCTTCCGTATAGGCAAAGAGAAGCTTCGCACCATGCTTGATGAGGCCGCCATATTCCTGCGCCGTGCCCGGCAGGAAGCCCGGCACATCGACGAAAGTGACGATCGGGATGTCGAAGCAGTCGCAGAAGCGCACGAAGCGCGCGGCCTTGCGGCTCGCATCGCTGTCCAGCACGCCTGCCAGCACCATGGGCTGGTTGGCGACGACGCCCACCGTACGGCCCTCGATACGGCCGAAGCCGGTGATGATGTTCTTGGCGAAGTTTTCCTGCAGCTCGAAGAAATCGCCCTCGTCCACCGTCTTCTGGATCAACTCCTTCATGTCATAGGGCATGTTGGGGTTGCGGGGGATAAGCGTGTCGAGCGAGCGCTCGCTGCGGTTCGCGTCGTCGAAGAAGGGACGCTCCGGCACTTCGTCGCGGTTCGACGAAGGCAGGAAATCGATCAGGCGCCGGATCTGGCCGAGCGTGATGACGTCATTGTCCCAGGCGCCGTCCGCGACCGAAGACTTCACCGTGTGAATGGACGCACCGCCCAGCTCTTCCGACGTCACGGTTTCGTTCGTCACCGTCTTCACCACATCGGGCCCGGTCACGAACATGTAAGAGGTATCGCGCACCATGAAGATGAAATCGGTCATCGCCGGCGAATAAACGTCGCCGCCCGCGCAAGGCCCCATGATGACGGAAATCTGCGGGATCACGCCCGAGGCCAGCACGTTGCGCGTGAACACTTCGCCGTAACCGCCCAGCGCATCCACACCTTCCTGGATGCGCGCGCCGCCCGCGTCGAACAGACCGATGATCGGCGCGCCGGTCTTCAGCGCCATGTCCTGCACCTTGGTCATCTTGCGGGCATGGGATTTCGACAGCGAACCGCCGAAGACGGTGAAGTCCTTCACGAAAAGATAGACCGGGCGGCCATTGACGGTTCCCCAGCCGGTGACAACGCCGTCACCCGGGATCTTCTGCCCGTCCATTCCGAAATCATGGCAGTCATGTTCCACGAACATGTCGAACTCCTCGAAGGAGCCCTCGTCGAGTAGAAGCTCGATGCGTTCGCGGGCCGTCAGCTTGCCCTTGGAATGCTGCGAGTCGATGCGCTTCTGACCGCCGCCGAGCCGCGCCGTGGCGCGCCTCTCCTCAAGCTGGCGAAGAATTTCCTTCATGCCGCCCCCTTATTTGCTGGCTGGCTTCCCGCCGCTGGAAAACAGGCGGGCTGTGGCCGGGCGTGATGACATTATCCGGCGCCGGAAACGGCCTGCCCTCTCCCGATCGGAGACGCAGGTCGGCTGCGAACGCCTTCCCTGTGCGAGGCGCTTTCAATAGCACCCTGCACGAAAAATTGCCAATGGTACGCGCGGTTTAGGGCGGTTTTCCGGGGGTATGGGCCATGCCCGGCGCGCCGACGCTGCGTCAGACCGGTTCTTGGTCCAGCAGGGCCAGAAACCGCGCGGTATCGGCGATCTCCGAGCGGCGGGTTTCGAGGCGGATTCGCTCCTCCTCATCTTCCCCGCAAAGCTGTTCCGCCCAGGCTTCTTCCACATGGGCCGCCTGATGGACCGCCTCCGCATCCATCCTGCCCCGCACCATCGCCAGCGCGATCAGGGCAGAGCCCGTCAGGGTGGTCATATTGTGGAGCGCTGCGGCCCGAAAGGCGTCGAGCCCCGTCACGGCGCGGCGCAGCCTGTCCAGCGCTGTGGCATCCTGAGGCACCTGAATGAGGCCGCTGGTCGTGACGAAGACGGCCCCGAGTTCCTCCCGCGCCCAGTTGAGGACCGGGTCCCAATGTGCGGCCTGCAGGGCCACGAGCCCCTCAGGATATTCCGCCCGGTAGCAGGTGAGGTCCGAGCCGCCGAATTTGACGATTTCCTCCGCCACGGTGTCATGGCGCGGCTCCACCAAATCGAGCGCGGTATTGGCAAGTCGTGTGAGCCACATGACACGCGGATCGATTTCCTCGGCCTGCGCCTCCCATTCATCGGCCATGGCGCGAGCCAGCGCCTGGCTGGGCACGACGAGCGCCCGGCGCGAAGGGGTCTTCACGCCCTTGCCGTCCAGCAGCACCGTATGTCCGTCCTCCAGCGGCGCGGCCTCCGCCTTCTTGTAGAAGCGTTTGGGCAGCTTTCTGAGCTTCTGTCCACCCGGATGGGCGGCCTGCTCGTCGCCTTCTTTTCGGTCGGCGAGATCGAAAATGCCGCCGCTCTTGTCGCTATCGTCCTGCATGAAATCCTTACTCGAAATCCTTACTTGCCGAATAGATCGCCAATACCTTTGCCGACATCCTCACGCGCGCCGCCGACGCCTTCCGCCGCGCCCCTGGCGGCCCCGCCAACAGTCTCGCCCACGCCCTTCACGAGACCGGTCATACCGCCATCCTTTGCCGCCGTTGCCGCAAGCGCGGCGCAACCGCCGGAGCTGGCAACCGACTGATCGCCTGTACTCATCAGCGGCAGGAGCGCGCCCACACCGCCCGTCAGCGCAGTGCCGGCCACAGCCGTCGCCACGCCGGTGACTACGCCCGTCCTGTCGAGGCCGGCAGAGGGCGACGCCAGCGGCCCGGAAAGGCGCACCGGAAAGGCAAGGCTGACAAGCGACGGTTTCTTGGGCTTGGGCTTCAGCAACAGGTCGACATATTCCGACCCAAGATTGACCGTGCCGCTGCCCGTGGTGACGAGGCTGTCCGTCTCCAGCGCCAGCGCCTTCGACGTGCCGACGCCATTCTTGAAATCGAACCGGCTCAGCGCGCAGACAAGCTTTGCACGGTCCCCTTTCTCGCCATTGGGAATGAGGACATTCACCAGATCGTCCGACACCATCGCGAAGGCGCGTGAATTGATACCGCCCTCTCCCAACGCAAAATTGGTCTGGCCGTTCGCACTGGCCGCGATCGCATGGAGCGAAGCGCCGCGCCCTCGAAGTTCCGCACCGAAATCGGCCTTTGCACTCAGAAGTTCCGTCACATCCGCATCGCTCAGAAGACGGCCGAAATCCAGGGCGGAAGACTTCGCATCGAGGCTAACCGACTTCGCCTTGCCGTTGACGCCGATATCCGCCGTGATGGGACGGTCGCGATATCGCACGCTCAAAGGCAGGTCGAGCTTGCCATTGCCGATCTTGAGCGGCGCCTTGAAATCGGTGAGCGTTACGCCGCCATAAACGAGCTTGTCGATGGAAAGGTCTAGATCGACATCCACCGTTTCGAGCGCATCGAAAGGAAGCGGATCGCTGCTGAAAAGTTTACCGCCGGACTTTCCACCGGAAGAGCCGGTCTTGCCGCCTTTCAGCAGCGGCGTCACATCGAGTTCCGGACTCGTGAAAGCGCCTTTCAGCGTCAGCCTCTTGTTCGCGCCGCGCTTCAACGACAGGTCGCCGCTGGCGCTGGTATCGCCGATGGTCAGCGCCGTATCCTTGAACGACAGGTCGGAGGCGTCGCCGGAAACGACCGAGTCGAATGAAATCTCGGTGCCGTTCACCGCGCCCTTCACTCTGACATCGGTGGAGTTGAATCCCGGATCGAGCCGCACCTCGTCGAAGCTGGCTTCGTTCACCTTGCCCGTCACGCCGTCGCGATAGGTGATGGCGAGATCGGTGACGGTCACATCGGGAATGCCCGTCAGGCCGGGACCGCCCGAACTGTCTTCCGGTTTTGCAGGCTCAGGCGCGGCGCCGGTCGACAGCTCCCAGTTGCCCACGCCCTTCCTGTTCGTCTCCAGATAGATGTCAGCGCCGTCGATCTCCACCGAACGCGCATCGACCTTGCCGCTCAGCAGCGGCAGAAGGGCAACCTGAATGCCAAGCTTCTTCGCGGTGAGCATGTTGGGCCGCGAGCCCCAATCGGCATTGGCGAAGCTCACATTCTCCGCGACGACCGTGGGCACCAGCGAAACGCCGATATGGAGCGGCCCGGAAATCTTGAGCTCGCGCCCCGTGGCCTCTTTCGCCGCCTGCTCGATCTGCGGCGCAAAGCGCCCGAGATCGACGAAACTCAGCGCCACAAGCGCGCCACCCAGAATGAGGACGAGAACGACGAGAACCTTCAGCAGACCCTTCATGTCACTACCTCTTATCCTGTTGGCGTTTCCGCCGCCCATAAGCGATCCAGTGCCGGCAGAAGCTCGTCGAAATGGGTAAGCACCGTTCCGGCACCGGCACGCCTCAGCGTATCCACTTCATGATAGCCCCAATCGACACCCAGCGCATATGCGCCCGCGGCACGGGCCATCTCCATGTCATAGGTCGTATCGCCCACAAGCACCGTGTCGGCAGGCTCCACCCCCGCCTCCCTGATGGCGCGGCGCAGCATTTCCGGATGCGGCTTGGACGGCGCATCGTCCGCCGTCTGAAGGGTCATGAAATAGCGCCCGAGCCCATGCGCCTCCAGCGCGTGCCGGAGCCCTCGCTGCGATTTTCCCGTGGCGACACCCATCAGCACATGGTCGATGGCATAGAGCCCTTCCAGCGCGGCCCGCGCGCCCTCGAAAAGCGGCTCCACCAGGTCGGCCCGTTTGCGCAGTTCGAAAAACGCATCCTTATAGGCAAGCGTCAGTTCGTCCCGCCGGGACACCTCCACATGCGGCACCAGCGTCGCAATCGCCTCGTCCAGCGACAGCCCGACAATCGACAACACCTGCTCGCGCGGCAGCGGCTCCATCTCATGCTTGGTGAAGGCATGAGACATGGCGGCGACGATCATGTGCTGGCTGTCGATCAGCGTGCCGTCGCAATCGAAAACCACAAGTTTCAGGCGGTCGCTCAAAGCTCCAGCTCCTCGAAGGGGTTCTCGTCGTCTTCCAGGTCGAAGGCAAGCAGCTTCCAGCTCTTCTGCATATGCGGCGGCAGAGGCGCGACAAGATGCAGACGCTTGCCCTTGCCCGCCGGATGCGCGATGTCGAGCGAGCGCGCATGCAGATGAAGCAGGCGCGGGATCTCGCCGCCCGGATGGGCATTGACGCCGCCATATTTCCCGTCGCCCACGATGGGCGTTTCAATGGCCGCCGCATGGGCGCGAATCTGATGAGTACGTCCTGTCA
>CAYSVF010000173.1:0-5953 GCA_964434415.1 uncultured Parvibaculum sp. | reverse complement strand
TCTTCGCGCGTGAACGAGGGCAGGCGGCGCAGGCAAAAGGTCAGTTTGATCATGCTCATTCCATTCCCGGGAGATCTGGGTCAAAGCCTTTCATATAGGCGGGCCGGGACTCAGTGAATATCTGGCGCGTCGGCGGGAAGGCGTCCTGATCGTCCAGCGAGGCCAGCGTCACGTCGATTTCCTCGCCGCGTGCCTCATGCCAGAAGCTGATCTGCGTTCCGCAGTTTCCGCAAAAGCCGCGCGAGGCGGGCGGGGACGAGCGGTAATCCTTCAATTCGCCTTTCGTCACGCGAAAGGCCTCGATCTTCACCGTCACCCAGGGCACGACGGCCGCGCCGGCGGCTCGCTGACACATGCGGCAATGGCAGATCGTGGAGTGGAGCGGCGTTTCCGTCAGCTCGTAGCGGATCGCGCCGCAGAGGCATCCTCCTTCGATGGGCAGATCTGCCATTGCGTCTCTCCCTTGCTAGAAGTCGAAGCTCGCCCAGACGGGCGCATGGTCGGAGGGCTTTTCCCGTCCGCGCACGGCGCGGTCGATATCGCAGCCCGTCAGCCGGTCCGCGGCCTGCGCAGACAGCAGCAGATGATCGATGCGAATGCCGTTATCCTTCTGCCAGGCGCCGCGCTGATAGTCCCAGAAGGAATAGCGGTGCGCTTCCGTATGGCAGGCGCGGAAGGCGTCGGTCAGGCCGAGATTGAGAAGTGCGTGAAACTTCGCCCGGGTTTCCGGCAGGAAGAGCGCATCCTCCGCCCAGGCCGCGGGATCGTACACATCGTTATCGGTGGGAATGACATTGTAGTCGCCCGCGAGGACCAGCGGTTCCTCATAGGCCAGAAGGCCGCGCGCATGGTCGATCAGGCGGTCCATCCATTTCAGCTTGTAGGCGTATTTTTCGTCGTCCCCATTGCCGTTCGGCAGATAGATGCTCGCCACGCGCACCGCGCCGCCATCGATGGAGACGACCGCTTCCAGATAGCGCGCCTGTTCGTCGGATTTGTCGCCGGGCAGGCCCGCCGTCACATCTTCAAGCGGATGGCGGGAGAGGATGGCGACGCCGTTATAGGTCTTCTGCCCATGCACGGCGACGTTGTAGCCCAGCGCCTCGATATCGCTTTTCGGGAAGGCGTCGTCGACGCATTTGATTTCCTGCAGGCAGGCAATATCGGGTTGGGCCTCGTCCAGCCAATCCTTGAGATTGCCGAGCCGGGCCTTGACCGAGTTGACGTTGAAGGTCGCAATTTTCATGGGTAGCCGTCTTCCGGAACGCGAGCGAGTCGGGAAGCGGCAGTCTGGCCCATTGGGCGGAAATGGGGAAGGGAGCGGGTGCCCCGGATCGCGGCGTCAGATCGAGAAGGAGGTGCCGCAGCCGCAATTGGCCTGTGCGTTCGGGTTTGCGATCTTGAAGGCGGAGCCGATCAGGTCTTCCGCATAATCGATTTCCGATCCGGCGAGATACATCTGCGAGACCGAGTCGATGAGCACCGACACGCCGTCCTTTTCGATCACGAGGTCGTCGTCCTGCGCGGTATCGTCCAGCGTGAAGGCATATTGAAAGCCCGAGCAGCCGCCGCCCTGAACCGCCACGCGCAGCATCACGCCTTCACCTTCTCCTTCAATAATCGCGGCGATCTGCTTGAAAGCGCGGTCGGAAACGGTGATGGGCTGGCCGGTGCCGGGCAGGGTGTCGATTTCCATTTCGCTCATGGCGGTCTTTCCGATGAGGCCCCTTCTTCATAGAGGAGGCCTTCCGTTCTGGAATGATACTAAATATAGCTCATAACAGATGTAAGAGGCTATGCCTCGGATTTCAAACGGTCAGGACAGGAGAGCGGCGTGCCAGACAGCGATCCGAACCCGAACGGGAAAGGCCGTTCCATCGTCTCCAATCCGGGGACGACGGCGCCTTTCGCCACGTTGGCTGTGGAAACCAGGGGGCGGCTCTATCCCGAGCCGGAAAGCGCGACCCGCACCCCGTTCCAGCGCGACCGCGACCGGATCATTCATTCGGGCGCCTTCCGGCGGCTGAAATACAAGACCCAGGTCTTCGTCTATCACGAGGGCGACAACTACCGGACGCGGCTGTCGCACTCGCTGGAGGTTTCCCAGATCGCCCGTTCGATTGCGCGCCTGCTGGGGCTGGACGAGGATTTGGCCGAGACGCTGGCGCTCGCCCATGATCTCGGCCACACGCCCTTCGGCCATGCGGGCGAAGAAGCTCTGGACGGCTGCATGGAAGGATTTGGTGGCTTCGACCACAATGCCCAGACGCTCCGGATCGTCACCAAGCTCGAACACCGATATGCCGATTTCGACGGGCTCAACCTCACCTGGGAGACGCTTGAGGGGCTGGTGAAGCACAACGGCCCGGTCATCACGCCCGGCCGGGGCGCCGACGAGCTGCCGCGCGCCATCGTGGAATATGCGGAGCAGCAGGACCTCGAACTCCACAGCTATGCCGGGCTCGAAGCGCAGGTGGCCGCGCTCGCCGACGACATCGCCTACAACAATCACGACATTGACGACGGGCTGCGGGCCGGTCTTTTCAGTATCGACGATCTGATGGCGTTGCCGTTGGTGGGCGATGTTTTCCGGGAGGTTCTCGACAGCTATCCGGGGCTTGAGGAAACGCGGACCATTCATGAGGCGGTACGCCGTCTCATCGGCGCCATGATCGGCGATGTGATGCAGGAAACGCAGGCGCGGCTCGACCGCGCGAAGCCGCAAAGCGCGGCGGATGTCCGCCATCACGACCGGGCCATCGTCGCCTTCTCGGCGGAGATGAATGAGCATAACGCAGCGCTCAAGGCCTTCCTCTTCGAGCGCATGTATCGCCATTACCGGGTCAATCGGAGCATGAGCAAGGCCAAGCGCATCGTCCGGGACCTGTTCGGGCTTCTCCATGCCGAACCCAATCAGCTTCCGCCGGAATGGCAGGCGGGCTGCGACGGGCCGAAAGGCATGAAGACGGCGCGCCGTGTCTGCGACTTCATCGCGGGCATGACGGACCGTTTCGCCATCGAGGAGCACAAGCGCCTTTTCGACCTGCACGATCCCAGAGGCTAGAGACCCGTTTGCGGGCTGGAAACCGCGCCGTCTCCCCGCTATGGTGCGCCACCCAAGCGGCATAAGTGGCGATTTTCATGAATCTTTTTCGGTATTTCGAGGAACGGGTCGAAGCGGCGGTTCGCCACCTGATCGACGAGGGCGTGCTGCCCGGCGACGTAGATACAAGCCGGGTGACGGTGGAGCCGCCGCGCGATGCCTCGCATGGCGATATTTCCACCAATGCCGCCATGGTGCTTGCCAAGCCCGCGGGGCTGAAGCCGCGCGAGCTCGCGGAGCAGATCCAGGCGCATCTGGCGACCGACGAGGCCGTCACCGAGGTGGCGCTGGCCGGACCCGGCTTCATCAATCTGCGGCTCAGCGATGCTTTCTGGCTCGCGCGGATGCCTGAGATCCTGCGTGCCGGCTCGTCCTATGGGGCAAGCGGGCTGGGCGACGGCGAGAAGGTCAATGTCGAATATGTTTCCGCCAACCCCACGGGGCCCATGCATGTGGGCCATGTGCGCGGCGCCGTGTTCGGCGATGCGTTGGCCAACCTTTTGGAAAAGGTCGGCTATGAGGTCTGCCGCGAATATTACATCAACGATGCCGGCGGCCAGATCGAGGTGCTGACGCGTTCCGCCTTCCTGCGCTACCGCGAGGCGCTTGGCGAAGACATCGGCGACATCCCGGAAGGGCTTTATCCCGGGGATTACCTCAAGCCGGTCGGGGCCGCGCTCGTTGCCGAGCACGACAAGAACCTTCTCGAAATGGATGAGGCGGATTGGTTGCCGATCGTCCGGCGCGCGGCGGTCGACGCGATGATGGAACTCATCCGGGGCGATCTTGCCGAGCTCGGAATCGTGCATGAGGTCTTCTATTCGGAGAAGTCGCTGCACGATTCCGGCGCGGTCGAGGACACGCTGAAATATCTGGACGAGAAGGGCCTCATCTATATCGGTGTGCTGGAGCCGCCCAAAGGCGAAGTGCCCGACGATTGGGAGGCTCGCCCGCAGACGCTCTTCAAATCCACCGAGTTCGGCGACGATGTGGACCGGGCGCTTCGGAAGGCCGATGGCAGCTGGACTTATTTCGCACCGGATATCGCCTATCATCTGGACAAGTACCGCCGCGGCTATCGCTCCATGATCGATGTCTGGGGTGCGGATCATTCCGGCTATATCAAACGCATGAAAGCCGCCATTGCGGGCGTGACCGGCAGCGACGCCGAGTTCGACGTGAAGGTCTGCCAGATGGTTCGCCTGCTGCGGAACGGCGAACAGGTGCGCATGTCCAAGCGCTCGGGCGATTTCATCACCCTGCGCGAAGTGGTGGATGAAGTCGGTAAGGGCGTCGTGCGTTTCATGATGCTGACGCGCAAGAACGATGCGCCGCTCGATTTCGACTTCGCCAAGGTCATGGAGCAGTCGCGCGACAATCCGGTCTTCTACGTCCAGTACGCCCATGCGCGCATTCATTCCGTGCTGCGCAACGCGGCCGATCCGGAGGTCGGCTTCGAAGTGTCCGATACGACGCTGGCCAATGCGGATATGACGAAGCTGACGGATGAGGCGGAACTCGGCCTCATCAAGCTTATGGCGAGTTTCCCAAGGGCCGTTGAGCAGGCGGCACTGGCGCATGAGCCGCATCGCATCGCGTTTTATCTCTACGACCTCGCATCGGCTTTCCATGGCTTGTGGAACAAGGGCAAGGACGATCCGCGCCTGCGGTTTATCCTGAGCGATGACAAGGATGTTACGATGGCCCGGCTCGCCTTGATTCGAGCGACAGGCTATGTGATCGCGGCCGGGCTGGGGATTTTGGGGGTCGAACCCGCCGAGGAGATGCGCTGATGCCTTCAGGCAGAGACTGGGACGATGAGCCCGAATACGACATCGACCCGGACTATGACGATTACGACGACGAATACGACTATGAAGACGAGGGGACGTCCAGCCGCCGCCGCTCCTTGATGGTGTTGAGCGTGTTACTGCTTCTCATCGTCTTTGGCGGCGTGGTGTTCGTGGCCTATCAGCAGGGCATGAAGCAGGGCAATCAGGCCCAGCCGCCCGTGCTTCAGGCGGAGAACGTGCCGGGCAAGGTGGCGCCCAAGGAGCCCGGCGGGGTCAAGATTCCGCATCAGGAAAACACCATTTACGACCGCATCGACGGGTCCTCGACGGACAATGAGGAGCTGAAGGTCGAGCAGCTTCTGCCGCCGGCAGAGGAGCCGGTCGACCTTCCGGAAAAGTCTTCCGTTCCCTCGCTGGAAAAGACGTCGTCCGATGCATCGGGACAGTCCGGGCAGGCGGCCGCCGCGCCGGAGACGGCGGCTGCGCCCGAAGCTCAGTCCGAGCCGAAGCCGGAGCCTAAGTCCGAACCGGTTCGGCAGGACGACCAGGCGGTCGAAAAGGTGAAGGCCGCATTGGCCGAAACACCTCCTCCCGCGCCAAACAGTCAGGCCGGATCGGGAGGCTATGTCGTGCAGCTCGCCGCTTTCCGGGACGAGGATGCCGCCCGGACCGCTTTCCGCAAGTTGCAGGGCAAACATGCCTCGCTGCTGGGCGGCCTTTCCGCCGACATCCAGCGGGCGGATTTGGGCGACAAGGGCATCTATTACCGGCTTCGGGCCGGATATTTGGGAAAATCCGACGCAGCCGAGCTTTGCGCGAAGCTGAAAGCGCAGGGCCAGGGCTGCCTTGTGAGGCCGCGATGACGCAACAGGCCGCAATTTACGGCTGCCAGGGTTTAACGCTTAGCGACGATGAAAAGAGCTTTTTCAGGGACGTGTCTCCCTGGGGCTTCATCGTCTTTGCCCGCAATATCGAAACGCCGGACCAGCTTCGCGCGCTCGTCGCCTCCTTTCGGGAGACGGTCTCAGACATTTTGCAATTTAACCAAAGGGGCGCC
>CAYSVF010000172.1:0-5967 GCA_964434415.1 uncultured Parvibaculum sp. | reverse complement strand
CATACAAAAATGTAAACGAAATGGGCTTGGCCTAATTGACAAATTGTCAATTTAGGCCAAGCCTGTTCTTTATGACGCATGGGGAAACGACATCAGGCGTCGGCGAAGACATCGCTGAAGCGACGCAAGCCGACAAGGCAAACGAAGACAGCAAGCCGGTGACGGCTGCGGTTCGCCGCAAGCAGGAAAGCCGCCGCAAATTGCTGGCGGCGGCGCGCAAGCTCTTCGTCGAGCGCGGCTATCACGAGACCCGGCCTCAGGATATTTCCAAGGCCGCCGGTGTCGGGCACGGCACGTTTTATCTTCATTTCGAGGACAAGCTGGATTGCTTTCTCGCCTTCACGGAAGAGGCGGCGGGGGAGCTTGAACTCTTCCTCGAGAAGCATCTGGCCGAGGCGCATACGCTGGAAGAGGGGGTGCGGGAAATCCTCAAGGCGATCTTCGAATATTCGGAAGCCAACCCGGCTGTGCTGGGCGCGGCGCTGACCGATATCGCCGTTCTTTCCACCGGCGATATGGGGCGCAAGATGCCGGCGGACCGCTGGGCGGACAGCTGGGCCGATGTGATCGACCGCTGGAAGGCGGCGGGCGAGGTTGCCGCCGATATCGACAGCAAGTTTGCCGGCTATCTCATTCTCGGCGCCGTGAAACATGGCGGCGCCTATGCGTACCGAAAAAAGATGCCCTATGAGCGCGTCATCGATCAGACGACCAAGGTTGTCGTGCGAGCGCTGGAGGCGCGCTAGGGCCGCCGAAAAGAAAAAATGAATTGCCACAGGGAGGAACCGGAGGATGGCAAAGCTTGTATACAGCCGCGACGAGGTGATGGCCTCGCACGAGGCGGCCAAACCGCATGAGGCGGCCGGCTATCTGCTACATGGCGGGATCGCCGCCGACGGTGGCTATCTCTCGCCGCGCACGCTCAATCGCTGGCCGGCGGTTCACGCCTGGCAGGAACAGTTGACGAAAAACGGCTGGCCGCTCATCGATGCGAGCGTGCAGCTTCTGAAGCGCGGCAATTATCCGAGCATCGAGCAGCAGCGCCTCCTCCTGAAAAACGGATATGGCGAGAGCCTGTGGAACTCGCTCACCATCACCGGCATTATCGAGGCACGCGGACGGGCGCTTTGCGACCTGCAGGCGCCGGACTTCCAGCAGATCATCGAAGACGACATCTCGCAGACCTGCACCGGCCATCTGCACAAGGGGCTGCTCTACGCGCATGGCGCGGATGAGGGCGGAGATCCGGATCATCCGGAATTCGGCGCGCATGACGCGATGTGGTTTGCCGCGCGCGATCTTCTTTTCGGGGCGGGTGCCTATCCGATCCCGGAAGTGCCGGAGAGCATCGGACGGCCGGATCAGGGGCGGCTCATGCCGCAGCTTCCCGAAGGCTTCGAGCAGCTCACCCTTCTGTTGATGAATGTGCTGATGATCGAGGTGCGGGCGGAGAGCTTCTTCAGCTTCTGTTGCGAGATCATGCGCGATCCGACCCTCTTTACCGACCGCCGCGCCGATGCGGAAATGGCAGCAGAGATGGTGGAGCGTATCCGGATCGACGAAGCAATTCATGTCGGCTATCTGCAGACGGCGATTTCCGAGATGCGCAGCTTCACCTTCAAAGCCGTCGATGGCGGCACGGTGAAGGGCAAGGATCTCATCGACCCGATCTGGGAGGGGATGGTTGAGTGGCACGCCGTGACCCAGGCCGATTTCTCCAAGCAGCAGTCGCATGATGCGATCAAAGCCCGACTGGAAACGACGCCGGAAGGCAAGCGGCTCTTTGCGGAGTTCGAGGCGCTGGAGCAGAAGGCGCGCGCGGCCTGAGCGGCGCATAAAAATCAGAACAGGGGGAGGAGGGATCGATGAAATTCGGGATCTTCTACGAACACCAATTGCCGCGCCCCTGGGGCGAGGGTGACGAGCAGCGGCTCATTCAGGAAGCGCTGGATCAGGTGGAGCTCGCCGACAGGCTCGGTATCGACTACGCGTGGGAAGTGGAGCATCACTTCCTGGAAGAGTATTCGCATTCCTCGGCGCCGGAAGTGTTTCTCGCGGCCTGCTCTCAGCGCACGAAAAATATTCGGCTCGGCCACGGCATCGTGCTGATGCCGCCGAAATATAATCACCCGGCCCGTGTGGCGGAGCGGATCGGCATGCTCGATCTCGTGTCGAACGGGCGCGTGGAGTGGGGCACAGGCGAGAGCTCTTCCATCATGGAGCTGGGCGGGTTCGGCATCGATCCGTCGGAGAAGCGCGATATGTGGCGCGAGGGCGTGGAGCAATGCGCCAACATGATGGCGATGGATCCCTATCCCGGTTTCGACGGCAAATATTTTTCCATGCCCTGCCGGAATGTTGTGCCGAAGCCCGTGCAGCGGCCCCATCCGCCGATCTGGGTGGCCTGTTCCAATCGCGAGACGATCAAGCTTGCTGCGCGGATGGGCATCGGAGCGCTGACCTTCGCCTTCGTCGATACCGAGGAAGCGAAGAAATGGGTCGACGACTATTACCGCATCTTCAAGGAAGAATGCGTGCCGATCGGCCATAATGTGAACCCGAACATCGCGATGGTGACGGGCTTTTCCGTGCATGAGGATGAGGAAGAGGCCAAGAGCCGCGGCATGGACGGGTTCCGCTTCTTCAGCTACGGGCTCGGTCATCATTACATCTTCGGCGAACACAAGCCCGGCCGGACCGACATCTGGGCGAACTTCGAAGCGGCACGGGCCAATATTCCCGAAGAAGGCGCCAATCGCGGCATCGGCACGCCGGAACAGGTCCGCGGCCATCTGAAGGGTTTCCGCGATGCGGGGGTCGATCAGGTGATCTTCATCCAGCAGGGCGGCAAGAACCGGCACCAGCATATCTGCGAGGCGATGGAACTCTTCGCCGAGAAGGTGATGCCGGAATTCAAGGCCGAGGAAGAAGAGCGCGAACGCCGCAAGATGGAAGAGCTCGCGCCCTATATCGAAGCGGCCATGCAGCGAAAGAAGGCGATGAAGCCGCTTTCCGATGAGGATATCCCGACCTATCTCGCGCTGGGGCGGCAGATCACCGAGAACGACGAAAAAGCCAAAGCCGCACAGGCGGCGGGGGCAAAGGGCGTATCGGTGCGAAGCGGAGATTGATCTGACGCAAATTGCCGATTGTTCATCTCGTGGCACATTGAACGACACGCTGCGTCGGCCAACATTGAAGAAGACCCGCGTCGATCATCAGAAGGAGGAGCCCAGATGAAATATTTCGTTGTTCCGGCAACCGCCGCATTCTTGTTTGCTGTCGGCGCCAGCCTGTCGGCCCCTGTTCAGGCCTCGGCATCGCGAGTGGAAACAGGCGCGCAACTCGTGCAGTCCTGCAAATCCTTTTTGAAGGGCGATGCGAATGTCGATGATGTCGTTGGGTCGGCTTCCTGCAAGAGCTATGCGGTGGGACTGGTCAGTGCCGTCAATAACGGTCGCGAGCCCGGTGCGCCGTTCGAAGTCCACCGCCTCGGCCCCAAGGAAGACGAGACCGTCTGTTTCGAGCCGCCCAAATTGATCCGTTTCGACGAATTCGCGAAGGTGGCGGTCGATTATGCCGAGAGCCATCCGGATCTTCTGGACAAGCCCGCGCTTGAACTTTCCGCCCGCGCGCTGGCGTCGAAATATCCTTGTCCCAAGGAATAAGAGACACCGGATTGGACCCGGTTTGACGGCGCACACAGCCGGTTTGCGTCTATCGATTCAACTTCACTCGACGTAGCATGGAGGCGATCGTAGCGGTCGCCTCCATTTTTGCGTGGGGGGTGAGGTGGTTGGGGAAGTCCGTGCCGCGAACGGGGAGGGGAAAATCCGGGAATGGCTAAAGGCGAATGGCTGCTTTCGAAAAAGTGCGACTCATATTCTCTCTCTCCGTTTCTTTTCTCCGTTTTCGTGGATGCGCGCGACGCAGCGCCGAATGAGATCGCCAACACGCTCCGATCTCTCGAAACCCAGATTTTTCGCAACATCGAAGTTTTTCTACTGGTTTCTCCCAAGTATGAGGTCGACCCGTCATGGGAGACCCGTTGCCGCACTCTTCGCGGTTGCAGCTATGTGAGGGATGGCGAACAGGGCGTTAGCGATCTTGCAAAATGGCGCGGGAATTATGGCTGCGCTGTAAATGCGGGACGAGAGTTCGACACTGATTTTTTTGCCCGCATAGCCGCTGCGCTTGGAAATGAAGATGCGCCGGCCACCGTCGGCGTTGAGGGGGAAAGCGGCTTCTTGGCGCTCGCGCGTGGCGAGTTGGCCGATGAGCATGACTCCGGTCTCGGCTCTCCCGATATTTTTCTCGCGCGCTTTAACTCCGCGCGTCCTGCCGACCTGATTGTTTCTTCCGGGCAGAGCATCGAGGTATGGGGCCCCCGTGCCGGCGGGCAAGAAGAGGGGGGCACACCGAAGCGGCTACCTCCCTTGAAGAGGATGCTCCGCCGCTGGAAGCGATCCCTGAAAAAACGGTTCTGGAATTATTCCCCCGGCATGGACGACGCGCCGGACTGGATGTTGCAGTCCGGTCTCTTCGATGGGGAGTGGTATCTCCGGATCTATTCGGATGTTCGGCAAGCAGGGGCCGACCCGCTTCGCCATTATTTGTTTCATGGGTGGAAGGAAGGGCGTTTGCCCTCGGCATGGTTTGAGCCCGATGTAACCCGCGCCTTCGGGTTTGAAGAAAATCTGCCGGAGAGTCCGCTTGCGATCATCTCGAAGCTGCCCCGCGAAGAGCGAGACGACCTGGTCGAGCGGATGAAGGCATTCCGTGTGCGTATGGATGGCGCACCACCGTTCCAGCCGGGCGTTTGCGTGATCGGGCATCTGCAGTCGGTCATCGGGCTTGGGCAGGCGGCCAGGAACTTGAGCTATGCCGTCGATGCGGAGCGCATTCCGCTATCGCTCTACGATGCGTCGTTCACGTCAAAAACCGACTACGACGGAGAGTTTCAGACGAAATGCGGTTTGGTGACCGATCGGCAGGCAGCCATTCATGTTTTCGATGCCGTCAGCTTCGTCCGCTATGTTGAGAAAACCAGTCCGGGGCGAACGGATATTCTCTATCCCTTCTGGGAATTGGGCAGGTTGCCGGAGGGCCGGAGTCGTTTCCTGGATGCCTATGACGAGGTCTGGGCACCGTCCAGTTTCGTTGCCGACGCCTTTGCCGAGTCCGGTGAGCTGCCTGTCTCCGTTCTGCCTCAGCCTGTGCGCATCCCTGCGATGCAGTCATGTGAGCGGACGGGACCGTTCCGGTTTCTGGCCTATATGGATTTCGATTCCTTTGCCTCCCGGAAAAACCCGGAAGGGCCTGTCAGGGCGTTCATTAGCGCCTTTGCAGACGGCCGCCGGGATGTCCGCCTTTGCGTGAAAGTAAGGGGGATCAACGATGCCGGCCGCCGTCAATGGCTTCTCGATGCGGCGCGTCGGGATCCGCGGATCGAGGTGATCGACCGTACGCTTTCGCGCGAGGAGATGGATGGTCTTGTGATGTCGTGCGATGCGTTCATTTCGCTGCATCGAGCCGAGGGGTTCGGTTTTGGTCCCGCAGAGGCGCTGGCGGCTGGCAAACCGGTCGTCTCCACCGATTTTTCCTCGACCACGGATTTCGTCAGTGAAGAGACCGGCTATCCGGTCGCGTATCGGCTCGTCGCGCTGGAACCCGACAGCTATATCGACTGGAAGGGGCAGGTTTGGGCCGAGCCCGACCTCGAGGATGCGGCGCGTGCCTTACGGGAAATCGTGGACGATCCAGATCGCGCGAGGCTCAAAGGCGCGCAGGGACGCCGGTTGATGATCGAGCGATATTCGCCCGACGCGGTGGGACGGCAAATGCGCATGATGCTGCTTGAAAGGGGCCTGCTCTGAGGTGATGCGCAAGGCAGGCTGGTGCCCCCGGCAGGATTCGAACCCGCGACCCCCTGATTACAAATCAGGTGCTCTACCAACTGAGCTACAA
>CAYSVF010000171.1:0-5974 GCA_964434415.1 uncultured Parvibaculum sp. | reverse complement strand
CGAACCCACGAGACGGTTCCCCGCCTGCCGGTTTTCAAGACCGGTGCCTTCAACCACTCGGCCACCCTTCCTCAGCGCCCTTGGTTAGCCGCGCAGGGGAGCGGACACAACGGGAAATTTCGTTCTTCAGGTTCAGCGTAAGCAAGGCACCGCGCCGGGGCATATAGTTAACGTCAATTCTCTTTTGCAAGTGCCCGACAGGCTTGGCAAAATGCGTCCCAATGTGGCACATAACAAGAAGGCCACAGTATTGTTTGGGGGGGAGTAAGTCTGTGCCGCAAGTCGACCTAACGTCCGTGTGGATTCCCGGTGGCCTCATCGGGATTCTCGTTCTCATCATGATCCGGCTGTTTATCAACGAACGCCGGTCGGCATCCGCATTGGCAGCCGGGGGCTCCAGCGCCGCGCCTGTCGAGGTCACGATGCCTGCGCCGGCGGCGAACACGCCCGACGCGGTTGAACCGCCGCCCATGCCGGACAAGCCAGCCGAGGCCGAAAAGGCGGTATCCGCTTCCGAACCTGAAAAGACGCCGGTTGCCGAAACGAAAGATGAAGAACAGAAGCCCAAGGCCAAAGCCAAGGGGTCTTTCGTGTGGCGTACCGCCTGGATCTGGCTGCCGTTCTTCGCCGGTTTCCTGGGGCAGGCTTATCTCGACATCTTCAAGCCGCTGATCGAGAAAAGCGCGGGCTGAAGCCCGCCACCTTGCGTTCAGACGAGGTGAAGATCGGGCAACTCGCCGCCATGAGGCAAGGCGAGAATGGCTTCGATCAGCCTGTCCGGATCCGGGACGGCGCCATGCGTCATCAGCATCCGCGCCTTGGCGATCATCTCTCCGTCTGAAAGCGGGGCTTCGGGGTCGCCTTTTGCGTTTGGCCGTTCCGCGACATGCTGCGTGCCGTCTTTCAGCGCGAGCGTTACACGGGCCCCCCAAGCGTTGGGATAGGCGCCGGCAAAGGGATCGGCGGCTTCGAGAGTGACGCGTGTCGCAAGCGCCGCGCACTGCGCGCGAGCGGCATCGCCGAACGCTTCAAAATCCACCACCGGACGGAGCAGGGCAGCGGATACCGCATGCTGCAGGGAAAACTTGGCCTCATAGTCCGTCGTGGCAACGGGCCGGTCGCAGACATCGAGCACGGCACGGTAGGTTTCTACCTTCACCGTGTCGATTTCCTCCGCCGAGCGGCCCTCGGCTGCCAGCCTGTCGCGCAGCTCTTCGCCCGCGTCGATTGCGGGATGGGTGTGCCGACAGGACGGCCAGGGCTTGATCGAGGTCCTGCGCAGCTGCCAGAGGGCATCGGGCTCCGCCATCACCTGATCCGGTCGCGCATCGGGGCAGGCGGCGCGGAAGAAACCTTTCTCCCCTTCGAGAATGGCCGGCGGGCCGGTAAATCCGAACGATGCCAGTTCCGCCGCCTTCAGGCCGGCTTCCGCTGCATGGCCCGCATGAAGATGCTTGGTCATGGCCCCGGTTTCGAGAAACTGCCAGAGGCCCGCGGCCTGACTGCCCGCATTGCCCAAAGCATTCACGCTCTGCGCTTCGTCGAGACCGAGAAGATGCGCAGCAGCCATCGTAGATCCGAAGGGACCGCAGGTCGCGGTGTTGTGCCAGATGCGATAATGCTCGGCGCCCACGCCCATGCCGACCCGCGTGCAGGCTTCAAAACCATGCAGGATGGCGGTGAGAAGCGCCTTGCCGTCCGCGCCACGCGCCGCGCCAAGCGCCCAGGCGGCGGGCACGACCACACAGCCGGGATGCACCACCGATTCCCGGTGCAGATCGTCGGTTTCCAGAATGTGGGTGAGGGCTCCTGCAAGAAAGGAAAGTGAGGCGGGTTCGGCCGGCAGATTTCCCGGGTGGCCGGCCTGCCACCAGTCGAGCAGCACCCTGCCGGGTGCGGAGTTCCGGCCGGCCAAAGTGTTCGCCAATGCATCCAGCGTAAAGAGTGCCGCGGCGTCCAGATCGGCGCGGAAAACCGGCTTTGTCCGAATGTGGCGGGCGAGCTGCCCGGTCAGCGTGACGGGCGTGGCGGGATCTTCGGACGCCCGCATTACGGAACCTGACATTCCAATTTCCTTATTGGTCTTTAGGCTATTGTTTTTATGGCATTCTCGGGCGCGCTCCTTGCCGTGGCAAGGGCCGCTGACTATAAGCGTCTTGTAGCAAGCTCGACTGATTCGAGTTGCGAATCCGGGGCCTCAAACGGACATGGTTCGGCAGCTATGACGGGCGTTTTCAATACGCGGTGGCATACCCGCATGACGAGACAACGCGGTTTGGTCGCCCTGGCGCCTCTGGCGCTGGCGCTCGCGGCCTGTTCAAGTACCCCGTCGCCGAGCAATGGCTCCATTCCGTCCAGCGCGGGGACGGCGCATTACAAGGTCGGCAATCCCTATCGGGTCGGCAGTATCTGGTATTACCCGAAAGAGAATACCAGCTACGACCATACCGGTATCGCCTCCTGGTACGGACCGCAGTTTCACGGCAAGCGGACCGCGAATGGCGAGATTTTCGACGAGAACCTGCTGACCGCGGCGCATCCGACGCTGCCCTTGCCGGTGCTTGTGCGCGTTACCAATCTGGAGAACGGCAAATCGCTCATCGTTCGCGTGAACGATCGCGGGCCGTTCGCGGCAGGTCGGGAAATCGACCTGTCCAAGGAAGCCGCCAAAGAGCTGGGGTATATGCGCCAGGGGACAACGAAAGTCCGTGTGCAGTATATCGCACGGGCCGCGCTTCCCGGCGATCCCGGTTATAGCTTGCTGCAGGCCGCTGCCGACGATCCGTCCCGCAAGACTTTCGTTGCCGCCAAGCCCCAGACGGCCGCCGAAGAGCGCAAGGTTGCCGCAACGGCGCCGGTGAAACGGGTCAGTGTTGTTTCCGCGGGTCTCGGTTCGACGCTCACGGTCCCCGATATTTCCACCATGTCTCCCAACCGGCCTGCCGCCTCCATGCAGCCGATCGAGGACGGGCAGGCGCAGATGGCGCCGATCGCCGACGACAAGGCAGCAAAAGCCGCAAGCCGGACCGCCGGGCGGTCCGCCACCGATCCTGCAGCCGCGCCCTCGGGCAAGCTCTATGTGCAGGCCGGGTCGTTTCGGGATATTGCAAATGCGGAAAAGCTCCAGCAGCAATTGTCCGGCATGGGCAAGGTCTCGATCCAGCAGACCTACGTGGACGGCGCACCTTATTATCGGGTGAGGGTGGGGCCGGTTTCGGACCTTCCCTCCGCCGATACGACGCTTCAGCAGATCATCGGCGACGGCCATCCTGGCGCGCGTATCGTCACCGATTGAGTGCCGCCGCCAGTGCGGCCGCAGATGAAAAACTTGTCATATTGGATTGTGCGCGGGCCGCATATATCCCTGTTACAGTCCGCCCCGCACCTACAATCCGGAGAGGAATCCAGCCGATCATGACTTTGCCGCGACATCTGCCAAGTTCAGTTGCCACCCTGTGCTGCGCGCTGTTTGCCCTTGTTCTCGTTGCAGCGCCCGCGCGCGCCTTCGAAACATCGGCGAAATATGCGGTACTTATGGACTATCAGACCGGCGCCGTGCTCTGGGAGAAGGATGCCGACACGAGGATGCATCCGGCGAGCATGAGCAAGCTGATGACGCTGGAGATGCTGTTCCACGCACTGAAAGACGGCACGGTCAAACTCGACGACGAATTCACGGTCAGCGAACATGCATGGAAAGCGGGCGGGGCCGCCTCCGGTTCCTCCACCATGTTCGCCAAGGTCGGGTCCAAGATCCCGGTGAAAGATCTTATTCAGGGCATCATCGTGCAGTCGGGCAATGATGCCTGCATCACCGTCGCCGAGGCGCTGAAGGGATCGGAAAGCGCCTTTGCCGCCGCGGCGACGGAACGCGCCAAAGAAATCGGTCTCAAGAATTCCAGCTTCGCCAATGCCACCGGCTGGCCGAACCCCGATCATATGATGACGGCGCATGACCTTGCCCGTCTCGCCCGGCACATCATCAAGGACTATCCGGAGTATTATCACTACTTCGCCGAGAAGGTGTTTACCTGGAACGGGATCACCCAGCACAACCGCAATCCCGCGCTCTATCTGGACAACACGGTAGACGGACTCAAGACCGGTCATACGGAGCAATCCGGCTACGGCCTCGTCGTGTCTGCCAAGCGCGACGGCGAGCGGCTGATCGCCGTGCTGAACGGCATGCCGAGCCAGAAGGCACGCGCCGAAGAGGGCATTCGCGTCATCGATTGGGGCTTCCGCTCCTTCAAGCACTACAAGCTCTTCGCGGCGAACACGCCTGTCGAGAACGCCCCGGTGTTCCAAGGCAATTATGCGAAGGTGCCGCTGGTGAGCACAGACGATATCGATGTCATCATGTCGCCCGAGCAGCGCCGTAAAATGACGGTGAAGGCGGTCTATTCCACCCCCATCGCCGCACCCGTTAAAGCCGGTCAGCGTCTGGGTACGCTGCGCGTGGAAGCGCCCGGCCTGCCAACGCGGGAATTTCCGCTCGTCGCCGGGGCCGATGTCGAACAGCTCGGCATATTCGGCCGCGCGATGGATTCTCTCAAGGCAATGATCTTCAGCTCAGGCGACGACGGCACGCCCATGCCGACACAGCCGGCGGACGGCCAGTGAGAAGCGGCCACTTCATCACCTTCGAGGGTGGCGAGGGTGCCGGGAAATCGACGCAGGCCCGACGGCTCGCGCAGGTCCTTGAACGGCACGGACACGGCGTGGTGGTCACGCGCGAGCCGGGCGGTTCTCCCGGGGCCGAGCATATCCGCTCCCTGATCGTCTCCGGCGACACGGACAAATGGACCCCGCTGACCGAGACGCTGCTCGTCTTCGCGGCCCGGGCGGACCATCTGGACCGGACCATCCGGCCCGCGCTGGACCGGGGCGAATGGGTGATCTGCGACCGTTTCGTGGATTCGACCTTCGCCTATCAGGGCATCGGGCAGGGGATGAGCCCGGATACGATTGCAGGATTGCGCGATCTGGTGGTCGGGAGTGACATGCCTGGCCTGACCCTTATCCTCGATTTGCCTGTGGAGACAGGGCTCGGCCGTGCGGGCAAGCGCGACCATGACGAGGACCGTTTCGAGCGCATGGGCGATGAATTTCACCGAAAACTGCGGCAGGCCTTTCTCGATATCGCCGCGGCGGAACCGGATCGTTGCGTCATCATCGATGCCTCGCGCGACGAGAACGCCGTGGCCGAGGCCATTTGGCAGGCCGTAAGCTCCCGTCTCGCCGTTTGACGGCAGAAGTGCTAACAGAAACCCATGAGCGAGACGCCAGAAAGCGACCGGCTGGGTGATTTTCCGCATCCCCGCGAAACGGCAGGACTGATCGGCCAGGATGAGGCCGAACAGGTGCTGTTCGATGCATTCATGAGTGGGCGGATGCATCATGCCTGGCTATTGACCGGCCCCAAGGGCATCGGCAAGGCGACGCTTGCTCATCGTATGGCGAAATTCGTACTGCGCTACGGTTCGCCCGAGGCCGCCAGGGCGGCGAGTGCGACCGGTCTCTTCCTGTCGGAAGACGATCCGATCTTCAAACAGGGGCTCGCGCAAAGCCTTTCCGACCTTTTGGTGATCCGCCGTCCCTATGACGACAAGAACAAGCGCCTCAAGACCGTTATTCCGGTCGAGGAAGTACGCCGCACGGCCGGGTTCTTCGGCATGAGCGCTGGCGCCGGCGGCTGGCGCGTCACCATCATCGACAGCGCCGACGAGATGAACGCCAATGCCGCGAATGCGCTTCTGAAAGTGCTTGAGGAACCGCCGGCGAACAGCCTGTTTCTGGTCATCAGCCATCAGCCCGGCCGGCTTTTGCCGACGATACGGTCGCGCTGCCGGACGCTGCCGCTGAAACCGCTGAGCCATGACGCCATCGCCGAAGTGCTGGCCGCCAATGAGGCGGAAGCCGCGCCGGACGACCGCGAGGCGATTGCGCGGCTGGCGGAGGGAAGCGCGGGAAG
>CAYSVF010000170.1:0-5983 GCA_964434415.1 uncultured Parvibaculum sp. | reverse complement strand
AAACTGGTCATGGGGTGAGGATAACTCCGTGGATAACTGTGGATATCGTCCGTGGAAAACGGGGCCTAAGTGACAATCGGACTGTCAAAAAGCATGCTTTTCTTGCTCCGAATACCGATTTTTCCGGTCCCGGAACGACCCCGGTCGTCGGTATGCGGACAAGCTCCTGCGGCAGCGTGAGGGCGACCGGGAACCTTGTTTACCGTATTGTTTTTATTGATAAAACAGGACGGGCTGTTTGCGGCGGGATGGTGGTTTCGCCGGTCCTTCTCGCCGTTTCCGCGATCAGTTTTCGAAGCTGTAAATCGGAATAATGGCATTCTGCGCCTATTGGAGCGGACAGCCGTCGACCCGGCATGTGAAAGACTGCGCTCCTTCGCGGCGTAGTGCTCCGTAAAACCCCCATCGGGGCCGGTCGGTCGGTGTCTGGAGAACCGCGGGCTCATCGGTCAGCCGTCCAGTTTTTCGACAACGATATTGTCATTGGTGTAGACGCAGATTTCCGCGGCGATCCCCATCGCCTTTCGGGCGATTTCTTCCGCGCCGAGATCGCTGTCCATCAGCGCCTTGCCGGCGGCCAGCGCATAATTGCCGCCCGAGCCGATGCCGACCACGCCGCCATCGGGCTCCAGCACGTCGCCATTGCCGGTCAGCACCAGCGTGACCTCCTTGTCGGCCACGATCATCAGCGCTTCGAGGCGGCGCAGAAAGCGGTCGGTCCGCCAGTCCTTGGCAAGCTCCACTGCGGCCCGCATGAGCTGGTTGGGATATTGCTCGAGCTTGGCCTCCAGCCTTTCGAACAGCGTCATCGCATCGGCCGTCGCACCTGCAAAACCGGCGATCACATCGCCCTTGCCGAGCGGCCGTACCTTGCGCGCCGTGCCCTTCATCACCGTGTCGCCCATGGAAACCTGGCCGTCGCCGGCAAGAACGACTTTCCCGCCCTTGCGGATGGCCAGAATGGTGGTGCCATGCCAGTCGACGGGGAAGCGGCGGTTCGGGTCACTCATAAGACGGGGCTCCGGATAGAGGCGGTAGGATCGCATCCATGTGGCCTTTCCCGCAGGCGGGGTCAAGGCGGCGGGCCGGAATGCCTCGCTTTGGCCTAATAGATGAGAATCGCTTGCAACAAGCAGAGGGCTGGGCCTAGGCTCGGGAAACGCAAAGCGGATGAAGGAAGCACATCATGAGTGAGACAAGGCGCGTTCTGGCCAGCGAACCGGACCTCCGGACCGTCTATCGCGAGCCGTCGGACGGCGCGGTCTTCAAGCAGCTCGCTTTCATCGACCCGCATGCGCGCCGTTTCATCGAACTCTCGCCCTTTGTCTGCATCGGCTCCTCGCGGCCGGACGGGACGGCGGATGTCTCGCCGCGCGGCGGAGAGCCGGGCTTCGTCCATGTGCTGGATGACAAGACGCTCGCCATGCCGGACCGGCCGGGCAACAACCGGCTCGATACGCTGACCAATCTCGTCCACCAGCCCGCCATGGGCCTGCTCTTCTTCATCCCCGGCTTCACCGAAATGCTGCGGGTGAACGGCAAGGCGGTTACCACCACGGAGCCCGATCTGATGAAACGCTTCGAGCATCAAGGCAAACCGCCCCGCTCTGTCATGACGATCGCGGTGGAAGAGGTCTATCTGCACTGCACCAAGGCGCTGAAGCGCTCAGGGCTTTGGGATGCCGACAAGCAGGTTCCCAGAGACGAGATGCCGAGCTTCGGCGAGATGATCCGCGACCAGATGAAGCTCGATATGGACGCCAAGCCCATCGACGAGGCGCTGGAGCAGGACGCCAAGGACAATCTGTATTAGGGCCCGATCGGGTCCCGCTAGCGCGGCATCTCGAACTCGCCCGGATCGCCGCCCAGCTCGCGCACCTTTGCCTCAAGCTCGTGGATGCGGGTCTCCAGCCGGTCGAAGGCGGGGGTCAGCGTTTCGGTGTCCCAGCGCGGCTGGATATGCGCCTTGCAGTTGAGGTCCCATTCCTTGATGTCGAAATGAATGCCCCGTTCCACCCGGGCGCGGTAGCCCGGCACCGCCAGAGGCCTGATCTCTTCGGGGTCGGTAACCGGCCGCGCATGGCCCCTGATCTTGATGCGGGTGCGGCTGGGATAGTCGATCAGGAAGATAAAGGCCTGGGGGTTTTCCTCCATATGGCGCAGCGAGACATATTGGGCGTTGCCGGCAAAATCGGCGAAACCGAGGCGGTTTTCCCCGATCACCCTGAGAAAGCCCTTGGGGCCGCCCCGATGCTGGATATAGGGCGCGCCTTTCGCACTCGCCGTGCCCAAATAGAAATGGTCCTGCGTGCCGATGAAGCGGGCGAGGTCGTCGGTCATGCGGCTTTGCCAGGCCATGGTCGGGTTCCTTTTTCAGGCAATGCGGACACCCTATATGGCAAGCGAGGCCACCATGCGCCACCCCGCCCGACCCCGGCCCCGATCACAACATCTTGCGCCACTGTGATCGCAGATCGCTACCGGTTATTTTGGCACTCTAATTGAATCAAAGACTTGCTAAATACTTCGGAGATTCCGGTAAAACCTCTTAATGTGTCACATGAGGATTCATTAAGCCGTTAGGTTAACGTCGAATAAGCTTTTGTATTTCAAATTGAATCTATCTCCGGGCAGGTGTCGCGGCGGCGGCGAGGCTGGCGCTTCCCGCACAGCGCTGATAAAAGCCGCCCCGAGAGAGCAAGAGACCGGAGGGGACAGATCCCCGCCGCCTTGAGGAAAAGGCAAATGGATATGGAACGCGCTGTGCGCACCGCGAAGGTGGAGCGCAAGACCAAGGAAACCAGCATCGCCGCCGAGGTGAATCTCGACGGCACGGGGCAGTACGATGTCTCGACGGGTATCGGTTTCCTCGATCACATGCTGGAACAGCTTTCCCGCCACTCGCTGATGGATCTGAAACTCCGCGCCGAGGGCGACCTTCATATCGATTTCCACCACACCACCGAGGACACCGGCATCGTCATCGGCGAGGCGGTAAAAAAGGCGCTGGGCGACTTCAAGGGCATCCGCCGCTATGCGACGGCCATCATTCCGATGGATGAGACCTGCACCCGCGTCTCGATCGACGTGTCGCAGCGCCCCTATCTCATCTGGAAGGTGAATTTCACCAGGCCGAAGCTGGGCGATATGGATACCGAGCTCTTCAAGGAGTGGTTCCAGGCCTTTGCGCTGAATGCGGGCATCACGCTGCATGTCGAGAACATGTATGGCGAGAACAACCACCACATCGTGGAAAGCTGCTTCAAGGGACTTGCCCGCGCACTGCGCGATGCGATGGAGATCGACCCGCGCACGGCCGATGTCATTCCCTCCACCAAGGGCGTGCTCGGCAGCTGAGCGGTGGCCATGCCGCGCGATCTGCCTTAAACAGGAGCGGATGAAGGACGGGCGGTCCGCCCGCTTCCGGAAGACGGTTCCATGCGCATCTATACGGTCCATTTTCGCAAGGACGCGCCCGCCGATGGCGAGGGCTTCGTTTTCGTGCGCGAGGGCTTTACCTGGGGCGGGCTGATCTTCGGCTGGCTCTGGCTGCTCTACCGCCGCCTCTGGATCCCGCTCATTCTCTGGATCGCCGCGGCGGTGCTGCTCGGCGCCCTGGCCGAGGCCAGCCATGTCGACGAAGCGGTGCCCGTCATTGTCGCCTTCGCCATGCAGCTCTGGCTCGGCTTCGAGGGCAATGATCTGCGGCGCTGGGTGCTGGACCGCAAGGCCTATGTGGAGGTCGATATCGTCGCCGCGTCGGACAGGGCTGAGGCTGAACGCATTTTCTTTTCCCGCTGGAAAGGTCCGGTCGATCTTTCCGAAGCGACCGGAAACTGGGTGTCGCCGTCCGGCGGTGTCTGGCCCAAGCGGCCCAAACGGCCCAAAGCCGGAGGCGGCACGGGCGGTGCGGAAAAAGAGAGCGGCCATCGGGAGGCGGGCGCCAAACAGGGCGTCTGGCCCCGCCGCGACGATGAGCGCGTCCTTGGCCTCTTCCCAAAGCCGCAAGCTTGAGCCATACCACTCGCGCTGAAAACGCTTCAGAAAGCCTCCGATGCTCGTCACCATCGTCGATTACGAATCCGGCAACCTTCATTCAGCGGCCAAGGCCTTTGAGCGCGCGGCCCGCGAACGCGGCCTGGCCGCCGATATCCTCGTGTCCGGCGATCCGGAGGCATTGCGCCGGGCCGAGCGGATCGTGCTGCCCGGCGTCGGCGCTTTCGGCGATTGCCGCGCCGGGCTCGACGCCATCCCCGGCATGGTGGAAGCGCTGGACGAGGAAGTGCGCAAGAAGGGCAAACCCTTTCTCGGCATCTGCGTCGGCATGCAGCTCATGGCCGAGCGCGGCCTGGAATATGGCGTCCACAAGGGGCTGGGCTGGCTGAAGGGCGATGTGAAGCCCATCGACCCCGCCGACCGCTCGCTCAAGATCCCGCATATGGGCTGGAACGAGCTCGCCCTGAAACGCGCCCATCCGCTGCTGGCGGATCTACCCGGCGATCATGCCTATTTCGTCCACTCCTATGCCTTTTCGGCGGAAGACGAGGACGATGTGCTGGCCGAAACCGATTATGGCGGCCCGGTCGTCGCCGCGGTCGGCCGTGACAATATGGTGGGCACGCAGTTCCATCCCGAAAAGAGCCAGGCCGTCGGCCTCGCACTCATCGGCAATTTTCTGACCTGGAAAGTCTGACTCTCATGATCCTGTTTCCGGCCATCGACCTGAAAGACGGCCAATGCGTGCGTCTCGTGCGCGGCCTAATGGAAGAGGCGACCGTTTTTAATGACGATCCGGCCGCCCAGGCCCGCGCCTTTGAGGCGGCGGGCTTTGAATATCTCCATCTGGTCGATCTGAACGGCGCCTTTGAAGGCCGCCCGGTCAATGCCGACGCGGTGGACGGGATTCTCGCCGCCATCTCCATTCCCGTGCAGCTGGGCGGCGGCATTCGCGATCTGAAGACCATTGAGATGTGGCTCGAAAAAGGCATCGCCCGCGTCATCATCGGCACGGCGGCGGTGAAGGATCCCGATCTCGTGATCGAAGCCTGCAAGAAGTTCCCGGGCCGCATCGCGGTGGGGCTCGACGCCAAGGGCGGCAAGGTCGCGACCGAAGGCTGGGCGGACGTCTCCGAACTCACCGTGCTCGACATGGCCAAGCGCTTCGAAAATGCGGGCGTCGCGGCCATCATCTACACCGATATCGACCGAGACGGCGTGCTGGGGGGCCTCAATATCGACGCGACGGTCGCGCTTGCCGAGGCGATCTCGATCCCCGTCATCGCCTCGGGCGGGCTTTCCTCCATCGACGACGTCAAGGCGCTGCAGGCGGCGAACTGCCCCGGCATCGAGGGCGCCATTTCCGGCCGCGCGCTTTACGATGGCCGCCTCGATCCGAAGGAAGTGCTGGCGCTGCTGAAAGGGCAAGCCTGATGCTCAAATCCCGCGTCATTCCCTGCCTCGACGTGAAGGACGGCCGCGTCGTCAAAGGCGTGAACTTCGTCGACCTGCGCGATGCGGGCGACCCCGTGGAGGCCGCCCAGGCCTATGACGCGGCGGGCGCGGACGAGCTTTGCTTTCTCGACATCACGGCAAGCCATGAAGAGCGCGCCATCATTTTCGATGTGGTGCGCCGCACGGCGGAACATTGCTTCATGCCGCTGACGGTGGGGGGCGGCGTACGCACGGTGGAGGATGTCCGCGCGCTCCTTCTGTCCGGCGCCGACAAGGTGTCGATCAACACCGCCGCCGTCACCAATCCGCAATTCGTGCGTCAGGCGTCGGAGAAATTCGGCAATCAATGCATCGTGGTTGCCATCGACGCCAAGCAGGTTGCGCCGGGCAAATGGGAAATCTTCACCCATGGCGGCCGCAAGCCTACCGGCATCGACGCGGTGGAATATGCCGCGCGCATGGCCGAACTCGGCGCGGGTGAAATCCTGCTGACCTCCATGGACCGCGACGGCGCACGCAACGGCTTCGATAT
>CAYSVF010000169.1:0-5985 GCA_964434415.1 uncultured Parvibaculum sp. | reverse complement strand
CCAACACGATCGCCCCGGCCCGTTCCGCGGGTAACGTGATCCTGGTGTATGAAGCTCTCAACGCCGAGAAGCAGCCGCGTCAGGCCTGGCAGTACAGCCCCGGTACGCGTCGCGTGCGTCGTGCGCCGAATATCGCCTACGACAATCCCGGCACGAACTCCGACGGCCTGTCCACGTCCGACAGCTTCGACGGTTATAACGGCGCTCCGGACCGCTACGACTGGACCGTTCTCGGCAAGCACAAGCGTGTGGTCGCCGCGAACGATTACGAAGCGGAATCCACGTCTTATGACGAGTTCATCAAGCCGCTTCACCTGAACCAGGACAAGGTCCGCTACGAGCTGCGCCGTGTCTGGGAATTCGAAGCGAACCTGAAGGCCGGTACGCGCCACGTCTATTCGCGTCGCGTCTATCACAATGACGAGGACGCCTGGCAGATCTCAACGGCGGAACTCTATGACGGCCGCGGTCAGCTCTGGCGCGTTCAGGAACTGCACCAGCTCCAGCGCTACAATGTGCCGCTCTGCGGTTCGGGCGCGGAAATCGTCTATGACCTGCAGGCCGGCCGCTACCTGGCGCTTGCCATGCAGAACGAAGAGCCGCCGGTGAACTACTTCGCCGACGAGATCGACAAGAACCGCTATACGCCGAACGCCATCCGTCAGATGGGCGTTCGCTAAAAAGACCCTCCCTTTCGGGAGAGCGGCCGGGCCCCGGAGAAATCCGGGGCCCGGTTTGTTTTTGAGCCCTGTTTGCCTTGAGGCCGGCTCGGTGCCGAGCGGTTTTTGCGCTTCGAAAAGTCCGCGCTTGCGCCGCCCGGCTCCGCGCACCATGCAAGCGCCCTTGACCCTCAAAAACCATGACTTTGACAGCATTTTCGGTCGTTTCCGCGCAAATTTACCGCGTTTGATTTCCGTTGATGCATGACGCGCCGGAACGCGCTATAAGTCCGGCTGACCAAGATGGCGGCCGCGATAAAAAAATAAACGGGGCGGTCGTCGGGCCTGTGGTCCTTCCGAAATCCGGACCCGGAATGCCGGGAAAAAAGGGGTAGGGGGAGCAGGCTGTCGCCTATGTGTCGCCGGGAGGCGAGCCCGGGAACATCTTTGCGCTCGTTCATGCGCGGACGGGATGTTCCAGTGCTGTTTAGACGATCGGCATCTGTCTTCGGGGAAATTGCCTGACAGCAGTCGATTTAAGTGAGGAGCCCTAGGGACCTATGAAATCGAGCATCCAAACCATTACGCAGACGATTACGCGTGCGCTGGCCTGCGGCGCCGTCGCGGCACTCGTCGCTTTCATGCCCCTGACCGCCAAGGCTGCCGACGACGCGGCACAGGGCCAGAATGGCGGCCAGAAAGACGAAATCGAATACGCCACCCAGTCGAAGCTGGCCGCGAAAGAGCTTCTGCTCGCCGCTGCCTATGCCGGCGACCGCATCGTCGCGGTGGGTGAGTTCGGCAATGTGGTCTATTCCGACGACCGGGGTCAGAGCTGGACCCAGGCCAAGACCGTGCCGACACAGGCAACGCTGACCGACGTCACTTTCATTACCGACAAGCTCGGCTATGCGGTCGGCCATGATGCGATCGTGTTGCGGACGCGCGATGCCGGCGAAACCTGGGAACGTGCCTTCTACGATCCGGAATCCGAAACGCCCTTCATGACGGTGCTGTTCGAATCCAAGACGCACGGCTTTGCCATGGGCGCCTTCTCCAAATTCGTCGAGACGAAGGATGGCGGCGAGACCTGGAAAGAGCGGACGCTGAGCGAAGGCCTGCTGGACGACTATCATCTCAACGGTGCGTTCGAGACGAAGTCCGGCGCGATCTTCATTGCCGCCGAATTCGGTGTGGTCTATCGCTCCACAGATGACGGTGCCACCTTCGACCGTATCCAGACGCCTTATGAAGGGTCCTTCTGGGGCGGCCTTCCTCTCGATGACGGCTCGGTGATGGTCTTCGGCATGCGCGGCAACGCGTATCGCTCGTCGGATAATGGCGAGACCTGGAAAAAGGTCGATACCGGTACGGACAAGTCCATTGCGGGCGGCGTTCAGCTCGACAAGGATCACGTCGTGCTGGCCGGCCTTCAGGGCTATGTCGGTTACAGCGACGATGGCGGTGAGCATTTCACGGAAGTCACGCGGTCCGACCGCCTCGGTTATTCCGCCGTGGTGAAGGGCGGCGACGGCCAGATCGTCGTCTTTGGCGAGCCGGGCGCGAAAGTCATGCCCGATACCGCTGCGGAAGCTGAAAAGGCCGTGGGTGCCAGCTATTCGATCGCCAACCCTTCCGGTAGCTGATCGACACTGTCTTTCGAATTCCAGAAAACCCCGGCCTATCGGCCGGGGTTTTTTCATGCGTTCCCTTCCATCCGCTTCCCACGCTCCTCTTTCGGCGTCACAATCGCAAAAACGCATAAGAAGATGCCGGCGAGACGGCCGGCAAGGCAGGGAGGACGAGATGGCGGAGAGTGAGGCTGTCGATTTTTCAGGCTATCAGCGCATCAAGGCGACACGGCGCGGGCGCATTCTGACACTGAGCCTCAGCAATCCGGGAAAGCTCAATGCCGTCGATGCCGCGATGCATCGTGAATTGTCGCGCATCTTTCTCGATGCCGCCGACGACCCGGCCTCCGACATCATCGTGCTGACGGGCGAGGGCCCCCATTTTTCGGCCGGTGGCGACCTCAACTGGATGAAGCAAGGCTTCGAGGAAGGTACGAAAGGGCCGGACGCCGCGGAGGCCAAGCGCATCGTCTTTTCGCTGCTCGATCTGGAAAAGCCGATCGTCGCCAAGGTCGCCGGTCCCGCCATCGGGCTCGGCGCCACCATCGCGCTTTTCTGCGACGTGATTTTCGCCGCCGAAACCGCGCGCTTTGCCGATCCGCATGTCCGGGCGGGTATCGTCGCCGGCGACGGCGGTGCGATCATCTGGCCTCAGCTCATCGGCTATGCGCGGGCGAAGGAATATCTGATGACGGGCGATGCTATTTCCGGCGCCGAGGCGGCGCGGATCGGCCTCGTCAATTATGCCGTGCCCGAGGATGAGCTGGATGCGCGTGTCGATGCATTTGCCGACAAGCTGGCGGGCGGCGCGCAGATGGCGATCCGTTATTCCAAGGTGTCTGCGAATATCGGGTTGAAGCAACTCGCCCATTCCATTCTCGATACCTCGGTAGGCTACGAAATGGTGACCTTCACCACGGACGATCACCGCGAGGCGGTGCGTTCCTTCCTCGAGAAACGCCAGCCCCGTTTCACGGGCAAATGAACGGGAGCCCCGAAATGGATATGCCCGCCGCGGAGGGGGAGATGAATTTCGACGAGCCTGAGCATGTTCGGATGCTGCGGGACAATGTCGTGCGCTTCGTGCAGGCGGAGATGCCGCGCGAGGCCGCGCGGGAATGGGACCGCGGCAATATCTATCCTAAAGAGGTCATGAAAAAGCTTGCCGGTATGGGGCTGATGGGGCTGACGGTCGAGGAGCGTTACGGCGGCGCGGGGATCGACATCTATGCCGCCATGGCCGTGATCGAGGAACTGGCGAAACGCTCCGTCGCGGTCGCCTGTCCCTACATCATGGCGGTCTGCTATGCAGGCATGAATCTCGGCGAGAGCGGCAGCGAGGCGCAGAAGCAGGATCTCCTGCCGCGCGTGGCCGCGGGCGAGTTGCTGTTTGCCTATGGCCTGTCGGAGCCGAATGTGGGCGGCGACCTCGCCATGGTGGAAACCAGCGCGCGCATCGACGGCGAGGATCTCGTCATCAACGGCGCCAAGCGCTGGTGTACCGGCGCGCATATCGCCGACTACATTTTCTGTCTGCTGCGCACAGGCCCGAAGGAGGAAAAGTACAAGAACCTTTCCATCGTTCTCGTGCCGCCGACGCTTCCCGGCATCACGATCACCCCGCTCGGTCATGTCGGCATACGCGGTGTGGAAACCAAGGATGTGACGTTCGACGATGTGCGTGTGCCGCTTGCCAATGTGCTCGGCGGTCCGGAAATGATCGGCCGGGGCTGGCAGCAGCTCGCCGGCCGTGCGCTGGAAGTCGAGAAGCTCGAGCTGTCGGCCTGCGCGCTCGGCCTGTCCGAAGCCGCGCTCGACGATGCATGGCGCTATGCCGAGGAGCGGACCCAATTCGGGGGCGCTATCGCGCAGCATCAGTCGATCCGCCACGAGCTTGCAGAGGCCCGCACCCGGGCCCGCGCCATGCGGCTCATGCTTTACAGCGCGGCCTGGCTTGCCGACCGGGGGCGGCCCTGTTCGGTCGAAACGTCCATGGCGAAACTGTTCTGTTGCGAGGGAGCGGCGACGATTACGCAAACCGCCATGCGCGTCACGGGCGCCTATGGACTTTCCGACCAGATGGATATGGAACGCTATGTACGCGATGCGATGAGCCTGCCCATCGTGGGCGGATCGTCGAACATGCAGAAAAACAATATCGCAAACCGGCTGAAGCTGGGGGCATGAGGCAGGGAGGAAATATGGCGGAGGATATTCTGGCAGCGGCCGATGCGTTGTCCGGCGAGCTGGCGCAGCGCGCCGCGGAAGTGGAGGCCAATCGTTTTCTGCCGCAGGACCTTGCATCCAGATTCGCCGAGGCCGGTTTTTACCGGCTCTGCATTCCGCAGGTCTGCGGCGGTCTCGAGGCCAATCCCCGCCTTCTGGTGGAGGTTGTGGAGCGGCTGGCGCGCGGGGATGCGTCGCCTGCCTGGTGCGTGATGATCGGCGGCACGACGGGGCTTCTCTCAGGCTTCATGGCGCCCGATGAGGCGCAGGCCGTTTTCGGACCGCCGGACGTTATCAGCGCCGGCGTTTTTGCGCCGCGCGGCAAGGCGGTGCGGGAGGTACGCGACGGCGTAGAGGGCTATCGCGCCACGGGACGCTGGCAATGGGGCTCGGGCTCGCGCAACGCGACGTGGATCGCGGGCGGGTGCCTCATCATGGGCGAGGACGGCACGCCGGAAATGGCACCCGAAGGCGTCCCGCAGAACCGTATGCTGATCTTCCCTGCGAGCGAGGTGACGTTGCTCGACACATGGGATGTGTCCGGGCTCAACGGGACCGGCAGTACCGATTTCGAGGTAAGCGATGTATTCGTGCCGGCGACGCGCGCGATCAGCCTGATCTCCGACAAGCCTCTTCAGCGCCCGCTCTATGCCTTCCCGACCTTCGGACTTTTGAGTATCGGCATCGCAGGCGTGGCGCTGGGGGCGGCGCGCGGTGCCATCGAGGATCTCGTCGAAACAGCAACCGCGAAAAAGCCGCAAGGCTCGTCCAAGACGCTCGCGGAACGTGCCAAGGCGCATCTCGATGTCTCCGAAGCGGAGGCGCTTACCCGCTCCGCCCGCGCCTATCTCTACGAGACGATAGACGCAGCCTGGGAGGCGGCGTCGCAGCATGGCGAAATTACCGAAGCCCATCGCCGCGATCTGCGCCATGCCAGCGTTCATGCCGTGAAATCGGCGGGGCGGACGATCGATCTGATGTACACGCTCGCCGGCGGATCGTCGGTTTATCGCAGCCATGCCCTGCAGCGCCGCTTCCGCGACATTCACGTTGCCACACAGCACGCGATGGTGGCCGATACGACCTATGAATTGACGGGGCGCCTGTTTCTCGGTGTGCCGACCAACACCGCGATGCTTTAAGGGGAACTTGCATGAAAGCGGCCAAATCGATCTTTCTGCTTGCGGCGATCTATGGCTTCTTCGTCATCGTGCCGTCCTTCTTCATGGAAGGAAATTTCGCACGGGGCGAGCCCTTCACGCATCCGCAATTCTTCTACGGCTTCATGGGGCTGGCGCTTGCCTGGCAGTTCGCTTTTGTCGTGATCGCGCAGGATCCGAAGCGCTACCGGCCTTTCATCCTCGCGGCCATCGTGGAGAAGTTTTCCTTCTTCATCGCGTCGCTGGCGCTCTTTTCGGAAGGGCGCATCGTCAGCGGCGATCTGCCGGGTCCGGCCATCGACGGTATTC
>CAYSVF010000168.1:0-5991 GCA_964434415.1 uncultured Parvibaculum sp. | reverse complement strand
GAGGGCGCGGCCCGCGAAGCCCTTCGGCCGCACCAGCAGGCGCGGCTCTGGCGGGCCGGCGAACAGCTGTTCGCGCTCCGGCCGGACCTGGCGGGCTGTGACATGCGCTTCGACCTCGTGCTGGTCACGCCCTCGCCCTTGCCCTTCGGGTTTCCGGACGGCTGGCCGCGCCATCTGCCCGACGCCTGGCGCGATTGACACCGCCCGGGCGAGCCGCGCCTTGCACATCTTGTCGCCGCCGCGCCATGATACCGGGCATGGGACGGCCTCTTCAGCAAACCGACGACGAAATCGAACGCCAACTGCGCGCGGCGGGCGCGGCCGGGGAGGGCGATATCGATATTGCCGAAACCGCGCTGCTGCTGGCGGCCTGCGACCGGCCGGATCTGCCCCTGGGCAATTACCGGGACCATCTGGCGCTTCTTTGCGGCGCCGCCCGCGAGGCAATGGACCGTGCCTCCCAATGCGACGCGCATGAACTCGCCGGGCTTCTGGGCAGCGTCATTTCGGGCCTTCACGGCTATCGCGGCGATGCGGAGACATATGACGATCCGCGCAACGCAAACCTCATGGAGGTGATCGACCGGCGCAAGGGCCTGCCCGTGGCGCTGGGCATCGTCTGGCTTCATGTGGCGGCGCGTCTGGGGCTCGACCTCGCCGGGCTCAACTTCCCCGGCCATTTCGTGCTGCGGCTGAGAACGGAAGGAAGCGGTCCGCGCGACGCGGCGATTGTCGACCCGTTCAATGGCGGCCAGCTTCTGACCAGCGCCGATCTTCTCTCAATGATCCGACAGGTGGAAGGCCCCGAGGCCACACTCTCGCCGGATGCCTATGCGGAAGTGTCGCCGCGCGACATTCTGCTGAGGCTTCAGAACAATATTCTGATGCGCGCCGTGCGCGGCAATGAATTCGCCCGGGCGCGCGATGTGGTGACCCGCATGATCTGGATCGCGCCTGAGCGCGCGGGCCTTCTCTTCGAGCTGGGCCGTCTCGAAGTGCATGACGGACGCATGGGTGCCGCCGTCGACGCGTTTGCCTCGTGCTACGAAAAGGCCGTCGATCTTGGCGAAGACCGCATCGCGGAGATGGCGGAACAGGCCCTGCGCGAGTTGAAGCCCCGCCTCAACTGACCTGACGATGCTTAACCGACCGGCGGCGCCAGGGGTAGGCTGCGGATCGTATCCATATATTTGATGAGCGCCTCATCGAGACCCGTCATCGCCATTTCGACGCCGATGGTCGCCACGATCAGTCCCATCAGCCGTGTGACGACGGTGAGATTCGTCGTGCCCATGTAATGGACGATGCGCCGCGCCTGCCGGAAACAGAAATATGTGATGGCGGCGATGACGGCGAAGGCGCTGATGGAAATGATGCTGGACAGGAAGCCCGGATGGGCGGAGAAGCCGACCGCCGTGGCGATCGTGCCGGGGCCGGCTATCATCGGTACGGCGAGCGGCGACACGGCAACGGAGAGCTGCGCTTCCATGACATCGGCGGGAACGTCTTCATCCTCCACCTCTTCGGGCACATGGGCGGAAGAGGAATGACCCTGCAGCATCTGGAAGCCGATGATCGCCACCAGAATGCCGCCCGTGACGCGCAGCGCGGCGACGGTGACGCCGAAAAGTTCGAAAATGAGCTTGCCCGCCACGCTGAAAAGCACGACCACGGCAAGGGAAATGAGAACGCTTTGCCGGGCGATCTGCAGCTTCACCCGGCGGCTGTCGCCCGCCGTCAAGGCAATGAAGACCGGCGTGTTCGCGATCGGATTGGCGATGGCGAAATAACCGGCAAGGCAGGTGGCGGCAAAGGCGATATTGTCTTCAAGCATGCGCCTATATTGCGCCCACGGCCGGCGCTTGCAAGCCGCCTCTGGTCTTTTCCCGCCGGAAGCCCCATCTTCACGCGATCGATATGACGACCCGCTCCAAGGAACGCCGATGACCGCCCGCAAATCCCTCTCCGTCGCGATCCAGATGGATCCGATCCACGCCATCAACATCAATGCCGACAGCACCTTCGCGCTGGGGCTGGAGGCGCAGGCGCGCGGCCACGAACTTTTCTATTACGAGCCGCATGAGCTTTCCATGCGCGACGGGCGCGTCTTTGCCCATATGCGACCCATGACGCTGCGGCGCGAGGTTGGCAATCATTCGACGCTGGGAAGCGGCGAGAAGCGCTTTCTCGACGACATCGATGTGGTGCTGATGCGTCAGGATCCGCCCTTCGACATGAGCTACATCACCCTCACCCATATGCTGGAGACGGTGCATCCCAAGACGCTCGTGGTGAACGATCCGGCTGAAGTGCGCAACGCGCCGGAAAAACTCTTCGCGGTCCGCTTCAAGGGCCTGTTGCCGCCGACGCTCATCACCCGCGATCCCGGCGAGATCCGCGCCTTCCGAGAGGAATTTAAGGACATCATCGTGAAGCCGCTTTTCGGCAATGGCGGCGCGGGCGTCTTCCGCCTGACCGAAGAGGACCAGAACCTGAACTCGCTGCTGGAAATGTTCGGCCAGATGAACCGCGAGCCGGTGATCGTGCAGAAATATCTTCCGGAAGTGCGGCAGGGCGACAAGCGCATCATTCTCGTGGAAGGCGAACCCGTGGGGGCCATCAACCGCATCCCGGCAAAAGGCGAAGCGCGATCCAACATGCATGTGGGCGGCGTTGCCGAGAAATGGTCGCTTACGCCGCGCGAGCGCGAAATCTGCGACGCCATCGGCCCGGAACTGAAGAAACGCGGCCTCATCTTCGTCGGCATCGACGTGATCGGCGAGTACCTCACCGAAATCAACGTGACCTCGCCCACCGGCATCCAGGAAATCGACCGCTTCGACAACGCCAATCTGTCCGCGCTGGTCTGGGACGCGATCGAGGCGCGCAAGGGCTGACATTTTCCATTTGGCTCCCACGCTCTAGACTGACCTGTTTGCAGCAAGGCGGGAAAGGCATGGCATGTATGGGAAGACGATAAGCGGTTTCGTTCTGGGCACGGTTGTCCTGCTGGGCACGGCGATGCCCTTGCGCGCGGACGACGACGCGGCTCTGCGCGCCAGGGCGCAGACGATTCATGATCGTGTCATCGCCATCGACACCCATGTCGATATTCCGACGAGCTTTGCCACGCCTGCCTACGATCCGGGGAAAGACAATCCGGCGCCCGTGCTGGTCGATATTCCCAAGATGGAGAAGGGCGGCCTCGACGGCGTTTTCTTCATCGTCTATGTGCCGCAGACGAAGCGCGATCCGGCAGGCGAGTCCGCCGCCATTTCCAAGGCCTTTGCGAAGTTCGCCGCTATCCACCGCATGACGGACGATCAGGATACGGATCGTATCGGGCTGGCCACCAGCGCCGCCGATGTTCGCCGCTTGAACGATGAGGGCAAGAAGATCGCGCTGATCGGCATCGAGAACGGCTTCGTGGTGGATCACCACCCGGAACTTCTCGATATCTATTACGAGCTTGGCGTTCGCTATTTCGGCCTCGTTCACAACGGTCATAACGATCTTGCCGACAGCGCGCAGCCGAAGGAAAGCCTCGGCGACAAGCCCAATGACGAGGGCGGCGAGCATCGCGGACTGAGCCCGATGGGCGAGGCCGTGGTCCGCCGCTGCAACGATCTCGGCATCATGGTGGATGTCAGCCATGCGGCGAAATCGACCGCGATGGATGCGATCAAGCTGTCGCGCGCACCGGTCATTGCCTCTCATTCCTCCGTCTATGCACTGCGCGCGCACCCGCGCAATATGGACGACGAGACCATGAAGGCGCTCGCGGCGAAGGGCGGCGTCATCCAGATCGTCGCTTTCGACGACTATCTGCACGAAGTACCGAAGGCAAAACACAAGACGCGGGGCGAGGCGGCAAAACGCCTGGGCCTGACGAGCCTCGAAGCCTTCTTCGATGCGAGCGATGAAACGAAAGCCGAGTTTCAGAGAATTTCCGACGACCTCGACGCGAAATATCCCCGCGCCAATGTCTCCGATCTGGTCGACCATATCGATTACGCGGTGAAGCTCATCGGCATCGACCATGTCGGTATCGCATCGGATTTTCAGGGCGGCGGCGGTATTCGGGGCTGGCGCGATGCGGGAGAGACCTTCAACGTCACGCTGAAACTCGTGCGGCGCGGTTATTCGGAAGCCGAGATTGCCAAGCTCTGGGGCGGCAATATCCTGCGCGTGATGGACGAGGTCGACGCGGCTCGGAAAAAGACTTCCATGCAGGCGGAGTGAAGATGGACGCCAAAAACACCGAGCGTTACCTCGAAAACCTGCAAGGCGAGATAGACGGCGCGAGCCTTTATCGCGCCCTGGCGGAGGTCGAGTCCGACCCGAAGCTTGCCGAGGTCTATCGCCGTCTCGCGGCGGTGGAAGAGAGCCATGCCGAATACTGGAAGAAGCAGCTCGGGCGTCTGGGTGCGCGCATCCCGTCTTTGAAACCGGGCTTCCGCACAAGGGCGCTGGCGTTTCTGGCGCGGCGCTTCGGTCCGGCTTTCGTGCTGCCCGTCATCAACACGCTCGAACAGGCCGATAGCGGCGTTTACGACAAGCAGCCCGAGGCCGTAGCCGGCGGTCTGCCGGACGCTGAACGCAGCCATGCGCGCATCCTCTCCGCGATAGCGAGCCCGCGATCGGGGCTGGAGGGCGGCACGATCGCACGCCTTGAAGGTCGTCACCGCGCGATGGGCGGCAATGCGCTGCGCGCCGCCGTGCTGGGCGCAAATGACGGGCTCGTCTCCAACCTCTCTCTGGTGATGGGCGTGGCCGGGGCTGCCGAGAACAACTCGATCATCCTGCTGACGGGGCTTGCCGGTCTCGTCGCCGGCGCCTGCTCCATGGCGATGGGCGAATGGCTGTCGGTCAATTCCTCCCGCGAGCTTTACCAGAAGCAGATCCGCACCGAAGCGATGGAACTGGAAGAAGTGCCGGAGGAAGAGAAGGAGGAACTCGTCCTTATCTATCAGGCCAAGGGATTGTCGGAAGCCGAAGCGCGCGCATTGGCAGACAAGCTCCTGTCGGACAAGGACACCGCGCTCGATACGCTTGTGCGTGAGGAGCTCGGCATCGACCCGAACGAACTGGGCGGATCCGCCTGGGGTGCGGCGGGCACCTCCTTCCTGCTTTTCTCCATCGGCGCGATCTTTCCTGTCGCCCCCTACTTCTTTTTCTCCGGCTGGTCGGCGTTGTTGGCCAGCCTGGCCTCGGCGGGTGTGGCGCTGGCGGTGATCGGCGCCGGCACCTCGCTCTTCACCGGGCGCGGGGCGCTCTTTTCCGCCTTCCGCCAGCTTGCCATCGGCTTTGCGGCGGCGGGCGTCACCTATGGTATCGGTAGTTTCGTCGGCGTAAGTCTTGCCGGGTAGCGAACAGCGTAAGGGAACGGAACAGGCGGCATGAGCGAAGCGGCAAAGAAAAAAGAAGACATCCTTCAACCCATCGACGACGAGGCCCGCGCGCTCGCCCAGACGCTGATGGCGCAGGCCGACTATGCGGCGATAGCCGTTCTCGACCCGGCAACCGGCCACCCGCTGGCAAGCCGTGTGGCGCTGGCGCTGGACGAAGACGGCGTGCCCGCGATCCTGACCTCCAAACTGGCCGCGCATACGCCCGCCATCGAGGCGGACAAGCGCTGCTCGCTGCTGGTCGGCGAGCCCGGCATGATCAAGGAAGCAAAAGGCGACCCGCTGACCCATCCGCGCCTCACGGTGATAGCCGAGGCATCGCGTGTGGACCGCGACAGCGGCGACCATCGCAGGCTGAGCGAGCGATGGCTCGCCCGGCATCCGAAGGCGAAGCTCTATATCGATTTTCCCGACTTCGCCTTTTTCCGCCTGACGCCTTTGCGCGGCAGCCTCAATGGCGGGTTCGGCAAGGCGTATGAACTGGCCGCCTCCGACCTCCTGCCGGTGCGCGCCTGAGACAGACGAGAGGGATGAGATGAAATTCGCGACGGGCATGGCGGCCATTCTGGCGGCACTCTTTCTG
>CAYSVF010000167.1:0-6017 GCA_964434415.1 uncultured Parvibaculum sp. | reverse complement strand
GGAAGTGCTGAAGCCCTGATGGCGAAGCCGCAGCGCATATTCGTCTGCCAGTCATGCGGCGCCGTGGCGGCGCGGTGGCAGGGTCGATGCGAGGCCTGCGGCGAGTGGAATACCATCGTCGAGGACACCTCCGACAATACCGGCATCGGCAGCGGTCCGCAGAAGGCCGCGCGCGGCAAGGGCCGTCAGATCGAGCTTGTCGCCATGAGCGGCGAGAGCGCGGACCCGCCGCGTCTGGAAAGCGCCATTGCCGAACTGGACCGCGTGCTGGGCGGCGGGCTCGTGCCCGGCTCCGCGCTGCTGGTCGGCGGCGATCCGGGCATCGGCAAATCGACGCTGCTGCTGCAGGCCATGTCCGCCCTTTCCAATCGCGGGCATGACGTCGTCTATATTTCCGGCGAAGAGGCGATCGCCCAGGTGCGTATGCGCGCGCGCCGCCTGGGGCTTGCCGAAACCGACGTGCAGCTCGGCGCGGAAACCAATCTGCGCGACATCATTTCCACGCTCGAAAGCGGCAGGCCGCCGGAAGCGGTCGTGATCGACTCCATCCAGACCATGTGGACCGATGCGCTCGACAGCGCGCCCGGCACCGTGGCGCAGGTTCGCGCCAGCGCGCAGGAGCTGGTGCGCTTTGCCAAGAAGAACGGCACCGCCGTCATCCTGGTCGGCCATGTCACCAAGGAAGGCCAGATCGCGGGCCCGCGCGTGGTGGAGCACATGGTCGATGCCGTGCTCTATTTCGAAGGCGAGCGCGGCCACCAGTTCCGCATTCTGCGCGCGGTCAAGAACCGTTTCGGCCCGGCCAACGAAATCGGCGTCTTCGAGATGGGCGAGCTGGGGCTCAGCGAAGTGCCCAACCCCTCCTCTCTCTTTCTGGGCGAGCGCGACGGCGGCACGAGCGGCAGCGCGGTCTTTGCAGGCATCGAGGGCACGCGTCCGGTGCTGGTCGAAATCCAGGCGCTGGTCGCCCAGAGCGCACTCGGCACGCCGCGCCGGGCGGTGGTCGGCTGGGATTCGGGCCGTCTCTCCATGGTGCTTGCCGTGCTGGAGGCGCGCTGCGGCCTCTCGCTGGCCGGGCAGGACGTTTATCTGAACGTGGCGGGCGGATTGCGAATCAACGAGCCCGCGGCGGACCTTGCCGTGGCGAGCGCCCTCGTCTCCTCCATCACCGGCAACCCGCTTCCTGCGGAATGCGTCATTTTCGGCGAAATTGCGCTGTCGGGCGGTGTGCGCCCGGTCAGCCAGATGGAAGCCCGCCTGAAAGAGGCGGAAAAACTGGGATTTTCGAGCGCCATCGTGCCTGCGGGCGCCGCGCGGCCGGGCGCCGGGGGCGCGCTCAGGCTGACCGGGATCGGGGACCTCGCCTCACTGCTTGCCCATCTCGCGACCAGCGACGATAAAGAACAGACCTCCCGGGACGCGTGAATATGGTATTTTTCGGGAAAACGACCCGAAAGAAGGCTCGGAAGAAGGCCCGAAAAGAGGAGAGTGGCTGGTGACCTGGTTCGACGGGATCGTGATCGGCGTTATCCTGATCTCGAGTGCGCTGGCGCTGTTGCGCGGTTTCACCAATGAAGTCCTCTCCATCCTCGCCTGGATCGTGGGCGCCATCGCGGCGCTGTGGCTGTTTCCCTATCTTTCGCCGATCCTGCGCGATTTCATCCCGGCGCCGTGGCTCGCTGCGGTGGTTTCGGCCATCCTGATCTTCTTTGCCGCCTATGCGATCGTCGCGATGTTCACCTCGCGCTGGTCGGATTCGCTGATGGAATTGCACGACCGCGCGGCTCTGCTGGACCGCACGCTGGGCTTCGTTTTCGGGCTGGCGCGAGGGCTTCTGGTGGTGGCGGTGGCCTATCTCTTCTTCGCCTGGCTCGTGCCCGACCCGGTGGATCAGCCGGGCTGGATCCGGAATGCCAAGCTGCGCCCGATGGTGGAAAGCACCGCCAGCCTGCTGTTTACCCTGGCGCCCGAGGAAACCCGCCGTCCCCGCTTCCCGGACGGCCGGGGCGGCACCACCACGCGCCCCATTCCCAGACTGCCCACAGGGGGCAATTCAGGGAGCACTAATTCTGACGCTGACAAGAGGCCTCCTCCCGGCTATAACTCCTCCGAACGCAGGGGGCTCGATCGGCTGTTCGAAAGCACGACAGGGGAGTAACGGGGGGAATGTGACCCTTTAGCTTCTCTGGAGCGTATGTATGATTCAGCAGCGCGTGTCCGAAGGATGTCTGACCGATCAGCTCGCCTTCGACTTTGGTGCGGCCGGCCTATCCGGCAAGGTCTGTCCCGGGGCCCTGAAATCCGGGACCAGCAGTGAAATACCGGGGCGTATCCTGTCTATACAAGACGAGCATATCGGCATCAGCGACGACGACCTTCACGCAGACAAGCTGCGCGAGGAATGCGGCGTCTTCGGCATTCTGGGCAATCCGGACGCAGCGGCGCTGACGGCGCTCGGCCTCCACGCCCTTCAGCATCGCGGACAGGAAGCGGCGGGTATCGTTTCCTATGACGGCGAGCACTTCCATTCGGAGCGCCGTCTGGGGCTTGTCGGCGACCACTTCACCAGCGGCAAGGTGATCGACCGCCTGCAGGGCGACATGGCCATCGGCCATGTGCGCTACTCCACCACGGGCGAGACGATCCTGCGCAATGTGCAGCCGCTCTTTGCAGATCTGTGGGGCGGCGGTTTCGCCATCGCGCATAACGGCAATTTCACCAATGCGATCACGCTGCGCAACGATCTGGTGCGCGCGGGCGCCATCTTCCAGTCCACCTCCGATACCGAAACGATCCTCCAGCTTGTCGCGCGCAGCGAGCAGCCGCGCACGGTGGACCGTTTCGTGGATGCGCTGTCCCATATTCAGGGTGCCTATGCGCTTGTGGTCCTGACCAACAAGAAGCTCATCGGCGCGCGCGACCCGCTGGGTATTCGTCCGCTGGTTCTCGGCATGCTGGACGGCGCGCCCATCTTCTGTTCGGAGACGGTGGCGCTCGACATTATCGGCGCGGAATTCGTGCGCGAGCTGGAGCCCGGCGAAATCGTCGTAGCGACCAAGGACGGGATCGAGTCCATCAACCCCTTCCCCGTGCAGAAGGTCCGCCCCTGCGTCTTCGAATATATCTACTTCGCAAGGCCGGACAGCATTGTGGGCGGCAAGAGCGTCTACAATGTCCGCAAGCGCCTGGGCGAAGAGCTGGCCCGGGAAAGCCATGTGGAAGCGGATGTCGTGATCCCCGTGCCCGACAGCGGCGTTCCCGCCGCCATCGGCTATGCGTCGGAATCCAGCATTCCCTTCGAACTCGGCATTATCCGCAACCATTATGTGGGCCGGACCTTCATCGAGCCGACACAGCATATCCGCCAGCTCGGCGTGAAGCTGAAGCACAATGCCAACCGCGCCATCGTGGAAGGCAAACGCATCATCCTGGTGGACGACTCGGTGGTGCGCGGCACGACCTCCATCAAGATCGTGCAGATGATGTATGAGGCCGGCGCGAAGGAAGTGCATTTGCGCGTCGCAAGCCCGCCCATCACCCATTCCGACTATTACGGCATCGACACGCCGGAACGTCAGCAGTTGCTCGCCGCCAATTACGATCTGGAAGGCATGCGCCGGTTTATCGGGGTGGATACCCTCGCCTTCATTTCCGTGGACGGACTGTACAGGGCGATGGGTTTCGAGGGACGCGATTCCGAGAACCCTCAGCTTACGGATCACTGCTTCACCGGGGACTACCCCACGCCGCTGGTCGACCGCGACGGCGAGCAGAAAACGAGGCAGCTCTCGCTCCTTGCCGAAATTGCTTGAGTAAAATGATATGAGTGGACGACTTCAGGACCGCCTGGCGGTTATCACCGGCGCATCCCGCGGCATTGGCCGCGCCGTGGCGCTGGGCATGGCGGCCGAAGGGGCCCATGTAATCCTCGTGTCGCGCACGGTGGGCGGGCTTGAGGAAGTGGATGACGAGATCCAGAAAATCGGCGGCAAGGCGACCCTTGTCCCCCTCGACATTACCGACGGGGACGCCATCGACCGCCTGGGCGCCAGCATTTTCGAACGCTGGGGCAAGCTCGACGTCATGGTCGCCAATGCCGGTACGCTGGGCGTGCTGACGCCGCTCAGCCATCTGGACCCCAAGGATTGGGACACGACGCTCGCGCTCAATGTGACGGCGAACTGGCGGATGATCCGCTCCTTCGAGCCGCTGCTGAAGCGCTCGGATGCGGGCCGCGCGATTTTCGTGACCTCGGGCGCCGCGCATAAGTGCCGCCCCTATTGGGGTCCCTATGCGATCACCAAGGCCGCGCTCGATACGATGATGAAGACATGGGCGGCGGAATGCGAAAAGACGCCGATCCGCATCAATTCGATCAGCCCCGGCCCCGTCCGCACCGCCATGCGGAAGAAAGCGATGCCGGGCGAGGATCCTTCGACGCTGACCAAGCCCGCCGATCTGGTGCCGCTCTTTCTGGAGCTGGCCTCGCCGGACTGCACGCGGCATGGCGAAATCGTCGAATACCAGAAGGTGAAGGCCGAGGCCTGACCCTGCCCGGGCTTCCGGAAACCCGATCCCGGAACACACCCGTTTGCGTCATGGCCCCGCATGAAGCGGGGCATGACGGCGCCTTGCCGAATTTAATGGATTTTCCGCTTGCCGGCCTTGTTCGCATAGGGGTTCGTCCCCTTGCGCATGAAGAGACGGATCGGCACGCCCGGCAGCTTGAACGTCTCGCGCAGCGCATTCACCAGATAGCGTTTATAGGAGGTCGGCACCTCGTCGGCGCGGCTGGAAAACACGGCGAAAGTCGGCGGACGCGATTTCACCTGCGACATATATTTGAGGTTCACCGGACGGCCCTTGGCGGCGGGCGGCTGGTGATGGGAAACGGTCTGCGTCAGCCAGCGATTGAGCCGCGCGGTGGAAACGCGCGCGTTCCAGAGCTTATGCATGCGCTCGATCTCGGGCATGAGCTTTTGCGCCCCGCGGCCCGTCAGCGCCGATAGCGTAACGATGGGAATGCCGCGCACCTGCGGCAGGAGACGTTCGAGCTCTTCCTTCAGTTCGCGCAGCTTTTCCTGCGGCTCCTCGACCAGATCCCATTTGTTGACGGCCACGAGGAAGGCGCGCCCCTCCTGCTCCACCAGATCGGCGATGTGAAGATCCTGCCGCTCGAAAGGCATGGTCGCGTCGAGCACCAGCACCACCACTTCGGCAAAGCGAATGGCGCGAAGCGTGTCGGCCACGGAAAGCTTTTCCAGCTTTTGCGTCACCCGTGCGCGGCGGCGCATCCCAGCGGTATCGAAGAGCTTCACGCGGCGGCCGCGCCACTCCCATTCGATGCCGATGCTGTCGCGCGTGATGCCGGCCTCCGGTCCGGTCAGCATCCGGTCTTCGCCGATCAGGTGATTGACGAGCGTCGACTTGCCGACATTCGGGCGGCCCACCATGGCGATGCGCAACGGCGCTTCGAGGTCGGGCTCATAAGGCGTATCGGGATCGAACCCCTCTTCCATTTCGCCCTCGGCCAGCGCCTCGGCGATGGCCTGTTCGGCCTCGTCATCCTCCAGGCGGTTGGCATAGGGCAACAGCGCGTCGTAAAGCTCGTCGAGGCCCTGGCCGTGCTCGGCAGAGAGAGCCAGCGGCGTCCCCATGCCCAGCTCATAGGCTTCCATCCGCCCGGCCTCGCCGCCGCCGCCTTCGCATTTATTGGCTGCGAGGATCACAGGCGTCTGCGCCCGGCGCAGGATCTGGGCAAAGCGGCTGTCCAGCGGGGTCACGCCGGCGCGCGCATCGATCAGGAACAGGCACACATCGGCTTCGGCGATGGCCGCATCGGTCTGGCGGCGCATGCGCGCTTCCAGGCTGTCGTCGGTCGCCTCTTCGAGGCCCGCCGTATCGATGATGGTGAATTCGAGGTCGGCAATGCGCCCCTCGCCCTCCCGCCGGTCGCGCGTCACGCCGGGCGTATCGTCCACCAGAGCGAGCTTCTTGCCCACCAGACGATTGAAAAG
>CAYSVF010000166.1:0-6042 GCA_964434415.1 uncultured Parvibaculum sp. | reverse complement strand
TTTCGGGACCGAGCTCCGGCACCTGAAGTTCGAAGACGAAGCCCGTATAGTATTCAAGCCGTCGCCCGAACCCCGCCTGGAAGCGCGCCTTCGACAGATCGAAGTCCTTTGCCTCGATCGCGGCGAGTCGCTTTTCAAGCGCTTCAAGCTGCGGCTCGATGGAAATCCCCGCCTTTGCCGTCAACTCGCTAATGCGCGGCGCGGCCTCCTTCGGCGCGAGCTTGAGCCCGAGGAAATCGTCGATCAGCTTCACGATCTCCGGAGCAAGCGGCGCGGCGCTGGCATCGGCGGCCTGCTCCAGCAGGCGTTCGGCGATCTCGCCCGTGCTGCGTCCGCCCACCGGCGAAATGCTGGCAAGCTTCAGCACATCCTCAATCACGCTCCTGGCGCTCGTCTCGTCCAGCGCATTGAGCGCGGCCAGAAGCCCTCCCTGCTCACCGCCCGCGTCGCTGTTGCCGCTGGCGAGACGCTGTACGAGCTCCTTGAAATAATCAGGCCGCCAGAACTGACGCTTCAGCCGCGAGCGCCAGCCCGGTGCAATGTCGAGCGCATCGACCAGCGCATCGAAAAGCGAGAGGTCGCCCATCTCGATCTCGAAATCCTCAAGCCCCGTCGCCTTGCAGCCATTGACCGCCAGCGCGAAGGCTTCCGCATCCGCCGCCTCGCGGTCGGCGGCGCCCAGCAATTCGGCGCCGGCCTGCAGCACTTCATTCGGCTTGGGCGATCCCTGCGGCTGAAAGCGATAGACTGGCCCCGAATATGAGAGCCGCGCCTCGCCGCCATCTCCTGCGCGCTCCAGAAACAGGCGGCAGGTCGGAATGGTCAGATCCGGTCGCAGGCAAAGCTCGGTCCCGCCCGGATCGGTAAACATGTAAAGCCGGCGTCGGATATCCTCGCCGGAACGGTCGAGAAAGATATCCGCGGGCTGCAGCACGGAAGGCTCCACGCGCTCGCAACCGGCTGTCTCGAAGACCGAGCGCAATCCGCCAGCAAGTCTCTCTCGCAGGGAACGAATTTCGACCTCGTCTCGAGTCTGGACTGTTTTCGGCATGATGTGCCTCTTTGATCGCGCGATGCCTCATTTTCCGGCGCGCGCCTTATTAGCATGAATTCGGTTAATGTCGGGAAAGGATGGAATACGGCCTACTGGCCGTGATGGCCCGCATGGATACCGTGTCGGGCGAGCATTTTTTCGACTTCCTCGACGAGGCTCGCACGCGGGACGGAGACCTGAGCGGGCTGCCCCTCGCGCCATTCCGCATTGTCCTCGATTTCCTTGGACATTTCAGCGCCCAGGATGAGGTCCTTGAGCGTAATCTCGCCCCGGGCTCGCTCATCCTCGCCCTCAATCACGGCAATCGGCGCGCCGCGTCTGTCGGCATATTTCATCTGGGCACGCATACCAGAACCGCCGAGATACATCTCGGCGCGGATACCCGCCTCGCGCAGTTCCCGCGTCATGGCCTGAGAATCCGCCATCCGGTCCGCGTCCAGCGTAAGCACGACAACCGGAGCGGACTGCCCCTCATCTTCCAGCTTGCCGAGAAGCTCCAGGGCGGCCAGCAGACGGCTCACGCCGATGGAAAAGCCCGTCGCCGGCACTTTCACGCCCTTGAAGCGCTCCACCAGACCGTCATAGCGGCCACCGGAGCCCACCGAGCCGAAACGCACCGGATTGCCCTTCTCGTCCTTCACCTCGAAGAGGAGGTCGGATTCGAAAACCGGCCCGGTGTAGTAACCAAGGCCGCGCACGATCCAGCTGTTGAACTCTATCCTGTCGGAGCCATAGCCCGCTGCGGTGAAGAGCGCGTCCATTTCGGCGAGCTCTTCCACGCCTTCGAGGCCGACGTCGGAATTGCCAACCACTTTGCGCCAGCCTTCCAGCGTGGCCTTACGGTCGCTTTCCTCCGCGCCGACACCGGACTCCACATAGTCCATCACCCGGGCGATCTGCTCAGGCTCGAGCCCCGCACCCTTGGTGAAGTCGCCGGATTCGTCCTTACGGCCCGTTCCCAGCAGAAGCTCCACGCCCTGGCGGCCCAGACGATCATATTTGTCGATGGCCCTTAGCACCGTCATGTGGACGATACCGCGCGGTTCGCCCGCAATACCGATCTCTTCCATGAGGCCGTCCAGCACCTTGCGATTGCTGGCGCGCAGGCGATAGGATCCGCGCGGAATGCCCACCGCCTCGAAACAATCGCAGGCGAGCATCACCATCTCGGCATCCGCGGCGACCGTCGGCGCGCCGACCGTATCGGCGTCAAACTGGGTGAACTGGCGGAAACGGCCCGGGCCCGGCTTCTCGTTGCGCCAGACGGGTCCCGTCTGGTAGCGGCGGAAGGGCTTGGGCAGACCGTCATAATTCTCGGCCACATAGCGGGCGAGCGGGGCAGTCAGATCGTAACGCAGCGCCATCCACTGCTCGTCATCGTCCTGAAAGGCAAAAACGCCTTCGTTCGGCCGGTCCTCATCGGGCAGGAACTTGCCCAGCGCATCGGCATATTCGATGGCGGAGGTCTCCAGCGGGTCGAAGCCATAGCGCTCATAGACCTCGCGAATGCGCGCAAGCATGCGCGCTTCCGACCGCAATAGCGGGCCCGAAATATCGCGAAACCCCTTCGGCACACGCGCCTTGGGGCGGAACGTCTTTTGTTTCTTGGCCATGACCGGAGACTGAATGAGCCGGAACGCTGAAATCGGGCGCATTCCTAGCCTATCGAGGTGGGCATAACAAGTTGCCGAGGTGCGCTGGTATTCTGCCTCGAATCAATAAGGCGGACGGGATGCACAGACCTGGCTGCTCTCTACCGGCGATCCGCCAAATCCCGTGCCTTTCTGCGAAAAGTTTTTTTCAGCTTTTCAGGGTCTGCTCACACGGGAGGGACCTGAGTCATGCCCTTGGTTTGACTCAGCTTTTCAGACCGCCTTCGCTCGCCCTTCTTGTGGTTGCCCTACAAGCTATCCACAACATGCTGGGGATATTAACACCCCATTTACCTGTCGAATCGATTGTCGAGAAAGAACGGCGCGCAAATCGCCAGTCGCGTTTACCATCCTCTTGTGTGAATGGGCTGGATAGCCGGGTTGGCGGCTATGGGCGGGCGTACCGGATCGGCAAGGGACAAGGGTCGATGGGACAGCAAGCCATCTCGTTCCACAGCGAAGCTGCGCAGTGGACACAAGACATTCACGGCAATCGCCACCTGCCTACAGACAGGCTTCAGCAGTTGAACGTGCATACGATTACACGCTCTGCGGCCTTGAAACGCGGCCTCGCAGACCTGGCTGCAGATGAAAGCGCAGGACCGTGTCAGTTCAGCTTCTCAGGGATCGAGCAAGGGCTCGAACCGCTGATGGCACCGGGCATCGACGCGATCATCATCGATATCGGTTCGGGCGCTCCGGCGGAAATCGCCTTTCTCCGTCGCGTGGTATCGATCGGACCGGATGCTCCCGTCATCGCACTCGGCTTCGACGATCCCGCGCTCCAGACCGAAGCGATGGAAGCGGGCGCCGACGATTGCGTCGGCGTTACCGAGAATGCGCCCCGCAGCGCCGCCATGGCCGTCCGCCGAGCCGTCATTCGCCGCAACCGGGACGACGAGCCGCGCACCGCGCCAGTGACCGAAGCGCCGGGCCTCACGCTGGTTCAGGAATCCGCGGAAGCCATCGTGATCCTCGATTCAGACGGGATGGTTCAATTCATGAACGATGCGGCGGAGGAAATTCTCGGCTGCAAGGCGGGCGAGCTGCAGGGCAAGCCTTTCGACCTGCCGTCTGAACCCGGCGAGCACGACGTCAAAGTGAACCGGCCGGATGGCGACCTGCGCTTTGCAGAAATGCGCGTCGTCGACACGCAATGGGGCGGCGTTCCTGCCCGCGTGGCCGCGCTTACCGATACGACCGTGCGCCGCGCGCTTCAGCACACGTTGAAATCGGCCGAAGCGGAAACGGCAGACGTGCGGCGGCGCAATCAAAGTTTCTTCTCCAACGTCAATCACGACCTGCGCACGCCGCTTACCCATATCATCGGTTTTTCGGAGCTGATGAAGAACGAGCAGCTCGGCCCCCTCGGTGAAGGGCGCTACCGCGAATACGCGCAGGATATCCATTCCTCCGGCACGATGTTGCTCGACATGATCGAGGATCTGCTGGGCATCGCAGAGGCGGAAACCGACCGCATCGACCTCACGAACGAGATCTGCAGCGTCGCGCAGCTGGTCGAGATCGCCATGACGAGTCAGCGCAGCAACGCCCGCGCCGAGGGCGTTATGCTGGAACTGGAAACGGCGGCGCGCCTGCCCGGACTGCGCGGCGACCAGAAACGCCTTCGTCAAGGCTTCTTCAGGCTGATCTCCGAAGCAATCCATTGCGCCCATCGCGGTGCGACGCTGCACATGCGCATCGAGGAAACCGACAAGGGACTCGAAGTCGTTCTTGAAGAAGAGCACGACTGGTCCGGTCAGGCTCGTTTCAGCCAGCTGGACAGCGCAGAAGACCCGTTCGTCAGCGCGGAAGACAGCAGCACACCGCGTCCCGAAAGTCTTGCGCTCTCACTTACCCGCAAGGTGATGGAAATGCATGAAGGCAGCCTGCAGGTCGATGGCGGGCGCGGTCTGGATGGAGAGCAGCGGCTTATGCGCATCGTGCTCACCTTCCCGCCCGACAGGCTGATCTGACATTCTGTTTGCGATGGGACGCATTCCGACGCGGCACAATTCTGACAAGACCGCGTTTCTGATATTGGCGCGTTTCTGATTTGCCGCACCGCGTCAAAATGCGCTGCGTCGGATTGTGCCGATCGGGGTGAATTAGCCTTCTCTCATAAGTGCAGAGGTGTATGGTCCACCGGTCGCACGTGCTTATGTCATGAGGTGATCGATGCCCCCCATAGATCCAGAAATACTCGGCAGGCTGCAATTCGCGTTTACCGTTTCGTTTCACATCCTGTTCCCGACTTTCACCATTGGTCTTGCCGGCTATCTCACACTCCTTGAATGGCGATGGCTTCGTACCAGGGACGACACTTTCCTGCGGCTCTATAAATTCTGGGTCAAGGTCTTCGCGCTCGCTTTCGGCATGGGCGTGGTATCGGGCCTTGTTCTTTCCTACCAGTTCGGCACCAACTGGTCGGAATTCTCACGCATTACAGGCCCTGTGCTCGGGCCGCTTCTCGGCTTCGAGGTGCTGACGGCCTTCTTCCTGGAAGCGGGCTTTCTCGGCATCATGCTTTTCGGCTGGGACAAGGTCGGCGAAAGACTTCACTTCCTCGCTACTTCGCTCGTCGCTTTCGGCACGGCGCTCTCGGCCTTCTGGATTCTTTCCGCCAATAGCTGGATGCAGACGCCCGCGGGCGCTTCCATCGTGGACGGACATTTCGTGGTGGATGACTGGATCGCTGTGATTTTCAATCCGTCCTTCGTCTATCGCTTCTTCCACATGGTGACAGCGTCCTATCTCACGACATCGCTCGTCATTGCCGGCATTTCCGCCTTCTACATTCTGCGCGGCGACACGACCGGCACAGCGCGGCGCGCTTTTTCCATCGCCATGTGGGGGGTGCTCATCCTCGCTCCGCTGCAGGTTCTGCTGGGCGATCAGCACGGGCTCAATACGCTGGAACACCAGCCGATCAAGGTCGCGGCGATGGAAGGCAACTGGAATACTGAATCCAATGTGCCTCTGCTCCTCTTTGCCATTCCCGATCAGGACAAGGAAACCAACCATCTGGAAGTCGGCATCCCGAGCGGCGCCAGCCTCATTCTCAGACACAGCACGGACGGCGTCGTGCCGGGCCTCAAGGATGTCCCCGCGGCGGACCGCCCGCCTGTGGGTATCGTTTTCTGGTCGTTCCGCCTGATGGTCGGGCTCGGTTTCCTGTTCGTCGCGCTCGGCCTCTGGGGCCTGTGGGCACGCTGGCGCGGGCGGCTCTACGACACGCGTCCGCTCAAATGGCTAGCTGTCGCGCTCACACCCGCAGGTTTCGTGGCAACGTTGGCGGGGTGGTTCGTGACGGAGGTGGGCCGGCAGCCCTATACC
>CAYSVF010000165.1:0-6080 GCA_964434415.1 uncultured Parvibaculum sp. | reverse complement strand
CGCCCCGGCGTCTTTGGCGCTCGCCGTTCTTGCTGCGCTCGCGGCTCTTTCTCAGCTTGCGCGTCTGTCCCGCTGGCAGGGCTGGCGCACGGCGGGCGAGCCCCTCGTCTTCGTCCTTCATGCGGCCTATTTCTGGCTGCCGCTCGGCCTTGCGCTGCTGGCCTGCGGCGTTGTCTGGCCGGATGTGATCCCGCTTCCCGCCGCGATCCATGCCTTCGCTGCCGGCGCCATCGGCACCATGACCATGGCGGTCATGACACGGGCGACCCTCGGACATACGGGAAGGGCGCTCGCCTCGGACCGCGCGACCATGTGCATCTATGTCGCGCTTTTCGCCGCGGCCGTTTTTCGCGTGCTGGCATCGCTATGGCCGGCTTTCATGCTGCTTCTTTTCGAAGTGTCGGGTTTGTTCTGGACCGCCGGTTTTCTCGGCTTCGCGCTTGTCTATGGCCGTTATCTCGTCACGCGGCGCCCGCGCGCGGCAGCCTGAAAGCCGGTCATACAGGCGGCGGGGGAGAGAAACGGTGGAGACCTGTCATGACACGCTTTGAGATCGAGCGAAGGCGGTGCGGTTGCCCGGACGGTCTGAGAATTTGAGTTAAATTAAATTTGAGGCCACCATTACTTTTTCCGTTCAGCATTGAAGACAGTGTTATTGCGAAAAATTCGCGGTGCAGTGCGACATGACAAAAAATTATTCCAAAGACACTCCATAATACTGATCGAGTTCACAAAACTGCATGGAAAAGCGCTCAGTCTCTCCCTACCTTAGGGTGCCGGAAGGCACTCCCGGCAACTCCTTTCGAGCTCTGAAGAAGCAAGAAGAAAACAGGGAGAGGATCATGGCTCTCATGAAACTGTATGAGTTGCATCTGAAGCACGAGGAATCGGAACACCCCCTCGATATCTGCCTTGTCCTTGCGCCGTCGCGGGAGCATGCGCTGGCCGCCTTCGGCGAGGAACAAGCGGTCGCGGCGGTCAAGCAGGCGTCGGACTGGATGAACGGCGACGGCGTGCCGCGCATCCTCGGCTGGACATCGGCCCCCATGCCGGGCGTGGAAGTCGCCTGAGGCACAGCGCTCCTCAAAAGGGCGTCCAGCAATAGGGCGTATTGGGACAAGACACCGATCGGCAAGGACGGCGAGACTCCCGTGAGAGCGCCGCGATGGCGTTTGGTTGTTTTGACGACGGGGACGCCGACCTTGCCTTATCCCAATACGCTTATCTTTGTTGACCTTTCCTCCAACGACCCGGCGGCTTGCGCCGCCTTCTATGCCGATGTGTTCGGCTGGGAGAACGATCCGCGCCCCTACGGTGTCTTCCACCGCATGGTGCCGGGCGGCAACGCCCTGAACCCGGACGGCTCGGAAAGCCGGATCGGCAATTTCCATATCGGTATCCATAACGCCGCCAATGCGCGCCCCCATCCGAACCCGGATGGCGTGGAGCCGCGCGTGGTGGCGGGCGAGGGGCGAAAGCCGCGCCTCTGGATCCTCGTCAGCGACGATGACAGCCCGGAGCGCATTCTGGCGGATGCGGAAAAGCGCGGCGCGGAAATTCTCTGGCGCGACCATTACTGGAAGGAGTTCAACGGCCTGAACCATTCCTTCCGCGATCCCTGGGGCAACGAGATCGTGCTGTGGCGCAAGGGCGGGGAAAATCCGGACATCCCGGCGCATTACACCCACGAATAGCGAACTGAAATTGGGGGGCCGGGCGGCGCGTTTTGCTCATAGGCGCGCCGCCCTGTTTTATGCGGCGTCGCGCTTACGCGTTGCGCGCCATCAATCCGCCATCCACCGGTATGGTGACGCCGGTAATGTAGGAGGCCGCGGGCAGGCAGAGGCTCAGCGTCATATGCGCCACCTCTTCCGGCGCCCCGTAGCGGCGTATTGCCGTGCGGCGCTTGGCATAGATTTCCTTGTGCTCGTCGGGAATGGCTTCCGTCATGCCGGTGGAGATCGGCCCCGGGCAGATGCAATTCACCGTGATGCCTTCCTTGTCGAGTTCCACGGCCAGCGCGCGGGTAAGCCCCGTCACGCCCGCCTTGGCGGCGGAATAGGGGCTGTCCAGCGCCGTCGCACCAAGCGCCTCGGTCGAAGCGATGTTCACGATGCGCGGGGCGGAGGATTTGCGCAGGTGCGGCAGCGCCGCCCGGATGATGCGCTGATGCGCCGTCAGGCACACAGTCAGCATCCGCTCGAAAAGCGCGTCATAGCCCTCGTCGTCGATGGGCAGGAACCCGGCAATGCCTGCATTGTTGACGACGGAGTCGATCCCGCCGAAATGATCGGCCACTTCGCCGACGACGCGCATGATCTCGTCCTTGTTGCCGACATCGAAGGTCCAGGCCTTCGCGCTGCCGCCTTTCGCGGTGATGCCGTCTGCGACTTTCGCCGCGCCCTCGCCATTGTAATCCGTCACCGCCACATTGGCGCCCTCCGCGGCAAAGACTTCCGCCGTCGCGCGGCCCATGCCGCTTGCCGCGCCCGTCACCAGTACCGTCAGCCCTTTCACCGACCGGCTCAATTCCGTCATCGCTTCCTCCCTTCCCGATATGCAAACGGGCGCTCCCTCGGGAGCACCCGCACCGGCCTCATGCGCCGTTATATTCCTTGATCTTCTGCTTGCCGAGCTGCGACATGTGCACCTCGTCCGGCCCGTCCGCAATGCGCACGAAACGGTTCAGCGTGAAGAAACCGGCAATCGGCGTGTCGTCGCTGACGCCCATGCCGCCATGCGCCTGGATCGCGCGGTCGGTCACGTTCTGCGCCATTTGCGGGGCCACGATCTTGATCGCGGCGATCAGGTCCTTCGCGACCTTGTTGCCGTATTTGTCCATGCTGTCGGCAGCCTTCAGCGTCAGCAGGCGGGCCTGCTCGATTTCGCAGAAGGACTTCGCAACATCCTGCCGGATGCTGCTCTGGTCGGAGAGCTTCTTGCCGAAGGCGACGCGGTTTTCCACGCGCCGCGCCATGATTTCGAGCGCGCGCTGCGCCTGGCCGATGGAACGCATGCAGTGATGGATGCGGCCCGGGCCAAGGCGGCCTTGCGCGATCTCGAAGCCGCGCCCTTCGCCGAGAATGAGGTTCTCCTTCGGCACCCGGCAGTTTTCGAACAGCAGTTCCGCTTCGCCGCCGGGCGAGTTCTTCGAGCCGAAGACTTTCAGGTTGCGCACGATCTTCCAGCCGGGCGTGTCGCGCGGCACGATGATGGTGGAGTGCTGCTGGTGGCGCGGATTGTCCATCAGCGTCTTGCCCATGACGAGCATGACTTCGCAGCGCTCGTCCATCACACCGGAGATCCACCATTTGCGCCCGTTGATGACGTAGTCATTGCCGTCGGGAAAGATGGTGGTTTCAAGGTTCGTCGCATCGGAAGAGGCGACCTGCGGTTCCGTCATCACGTAAGCGGAGCGGATCTTGCCGTCGAGCAGCGGCTGCAGCCAGCGCTTCTGCTGGTCGGGGCTGCCGTATTTCGCGAGCACTTCCATATTGCCCGTGTCCGGCGCGGCGCAGTTGAAGACTTCCGACGACCACGGCACGCGGCCCATGATCTCGGCCAGCGGCGCATATTCCAGATTGGTGAGCCCCGGGCTCAGATCGCCATATTCTTCCGGCAGGAAGAGGTTCCACAGACCCTCTGCCCGTGCCTTTTCCTTCAGCGCCTCCACGCCCGGCCAGTGCTTCCACAGATTGGCCGGGTCCGTCACCCACTCATAGTGTTCTTCCTCGGCCGGATAGATGTGCTTGTCCATGAAGGCTTCGAGCTTGGCGATGAGCTCCTTCACCTTGTCCGAATGATCGAAATTCATGATGCCGTCCTGTTTGTCGTGTTTTGGTTTTTTGAATTCAGAGCGTGAGCCCGCCATCGACCGGAATGGTCTGGCCGAGCACATAGGCCGCCAGCGGCGAAGCGAGGAAGAGCGTGACGCCTGCCATGTCCGAAGGCGTGCCGAGGCGGTGCATGGGAATGCCCTGCAGCGAGGCGTTGAGGCGGTCGGGATTGTCCGTCGTCACCTTGGTGAGCTTCGTGTCGACGAGCCCCGGCGCGACGCCGTTCACGCGAATGCCGTCTTTCGCCCAGGCCTGCGCCAGCGTGCGCGTGAGGCCGACCGCGCCGGTCTTGGAGGCGTTATAGGCCGGGTTGCCGCGCGTCGCGTGGAAGGCGGCGGTGGAGCTGATCGTGATGAGAGAGCCCTTGCTCGCCGCCAGCATGTCGTGGAACTTGATCGCGCAGGCCATCAGGCTGTTCAGATTGACGTCCATCACCTTCTGGAAGCCGTCCATCTTGAACTCGCCCTTCTTGTAGATGACCGTGCCCTGGCAGAGCACCAGCACGTCGAGCGATTTGAAGGGCGGAACATAGGCTTCGATGGCGTCGAAGTCGGACACATCCACATGTGCGTAGTGAAGCCCCTCCATGTCGGAGCCTTCCTCGCCTTTGTAGTCGTCCGCGCTTTTGCGCGTGCCCCAGATATGCACCTCCGCACCGCGTTCGCGGAAGGCATGTGCAATGCCGTTCCCGATGCCGCTGGAGCCGCCGACGACAAGCACATTCTTGCCGCTGAAATCCGTATCCGTCATGAGATCCTCCCCAAAGTCTGTTCTGGTTTTTGAAGTCGTTCAGCCGATCCAGCGCAGCGCGCGCTCGAAAAGGCCGATGGTCTGGTTGTGAAGCATGTCGCCCGTTTCCTTCGGCGCGCGGCCTGCGCAGGCGCGGGCATGAGTGCCCTCCAGAATGATGCCGAGCTTGTAGCAGGCGAGTACCGCATACCACTCGATGGCGTCCACATTGCGCGTGGTGCGCGGGCGGTAATGCGCGACAAGTTCCTCCGCACTCGGAAAGCCTTTCCATGGCGTCACCGCCACGGCGGAAGCGCCGCTGCCATTGCCCTCCGGCCAGGTGGCGAGCAGCCAGCCCAGATCGAGCAGCGGATCGCCGATGGTGGTGAGTTCCCAGTCCACGATGGCCGCCAGCTCAGGGCTGTCATAGCGATACATCACATTGGCGAGGTGATAGTCGCCATGAATGATGCCGGGCTGGAAGTCCGCGGGGCGGTGGCTGTCCAGCCATGCCGCGACCTTCTCCACGCCGGGGATTTCCGCCGGCCCCGTCCAGCCGTCGAGTTCGCGATAGCTTTCCAGCTGCGCCTTCCAGCGCGCCACCTGCCGTTCGAGATAGTTCTCCGGCTTGCCGAGCCCTTCAAGACCCAGCGCCTTGTAGTCGAGCGCGCCGAGCGCCGCGATGCCTTCGACGAGCGACAGCCCCATCCGGTGCCGCACCTCTTCCGAGCCGGCGTGATAGTCGGGCAGACCCGTCGTCGGGTTGAAGCCGTCGACCGGTTCCATCAGGTAGAAGGACGCGCCGATCACATCCTCTTCCGGGCAGGCCGCGATGAGCCGGGGGTGGGGCACATCCGTCTCCGCAATCGCCGCCAGCACGCGCGCCTCGCGCCGCATCGTTTCGTTGGAGTTCGCGCGCAGATGTTCCGGCGGGCGGCGCAGCACATAGGTCCGGCCCGCGCGGGTGAACTTCAGCAGGATGTTCTGCGTTCCGCCTGCCAGTTTCTCCACATTTTCCAGCGGCCCCTCGCCGAGCCCTTTTCCATCCATCCAGCCGCGAAGCGCGTCGAGATCCACGCCTGGAACGCCCCCCGGACTTTCTGCTGTCTCCTCCACATCGGCACCCGTTCTTATTTTTAAGTCAGTTGGATAATGCAGTTGACGACCAGGCGATGCAATGGGATTCTGACGCCATGGTCAGACTGGAACCCAAGCCGCGCAGCGAGGCCGCGCAGCATCTCAAGCAGATCGCCTGCCGGCTCTTCGCCGAACGTGGCGTCGACGGCGTCACCGTGCGCGAAATCGCCGAGGCGGCCGGCCAGAAGAACCATGCCGCCGTCGGCTATCATTTCGGGTCGAAGGAAGCGCTCATCCGCGAACTCGTCCTCGACGGCGCCATTGCGATCGACGAATACCGCAATGCCGTACTCGACGCGCTGGAAGCGCAGGGTGGCCCGTCCACCGTCCGCGAGGTCGTGGAGGTGCTGGTCCAGACTTCCATCCGCGCACTTGAGG
>CAYSVF010000164.1:0-6087 GCA_964434415.1 uncultured Parvibaculum sp. | reverse complement strand
TCTATGACTCAAGGCATGACGCAGACCCTCGACCCATCGCCGCTTCCCGAAGCGCCTTCCGCTTCTCCTGTAACCCTGGAAAGCCTCGCCGGCGTCTGGAAGCGGACGCTGCTCGTCGAAGCCGACGGCAGCCGCGATGACACCAGCACCGTCTACTGGCTCCAGCTCGGCTCGATCTGCGGCGATATCCGCCTGACGGCCGACCGCGCGGCAAGGGGCATGTCCGCCTTTGCCGGGACCCTGAGCGAACGCGACGGCATCTTCCGCTGGCGCCCGGAATTCGCCCAGGGCATTCCCGCCGACGCCGACCCGGACGAGGGCACCCTCAAATGGGAGGGCGGCATCTTGCGCGAAGACGGCGTGCGCCGCCCCTATCTGGAGCACTGGCAGCTTGCGGCGACGCCGTCCCCCGAGGACTACGCACTGCGCTTTCATGACGACGGCGAATGCCTGGACGGCTACCTCATCCGCATCGCCGGCTTCGGGTTTTACGCCTGTCGGCCGCGGAACGGCGCTTCCCCTTGTTTTGCCCTCCTGCGGGCAACGACCGAGGGGTGGGTCGTCGCGGAGTCATTCTCCGAAACCCTCCATCCCGGCCAGCCTTTCGTCTGGCCCGAGATCGCCCGCACCATTGCGAGTGCGCCCGGCCTTGCGGGCTGCAAATTCGGCGAGAGCAGCGTCGTCACCTTCGAGCGCATGCCTGTCCGCAACGAGGGTGCGCCATGAAGGCCTTCCGGGAAATTCCGCTGGTCGACATTTCAGGTCTTGGCGACACCGACCTCGCACGCCACGCCGAAACGGTCGAGGAAATCCGCAAGGCGGCCTCGCAGGTCGGCTTTCTCTATGTAAGCGGCCACGGCATCCCCCCGGAAACCATTGCCCGCCTGCGCGCCGCCACCGAAGTCTTCTTCTCGCGTCCTCAGGACGAAAAGATGAAGGTCTATATCGGCAACTCGCGCAATCATCGCGGCTATGTGCCGGAAGGCGAGGAAGTCTTCTATGGCGGCAGCAAGGACAAGAAGGAAGCCTTCGATCTTTCCATCGACCTGCCCGCCGACGACCCGGATTATGTAGCCGGCAATCCGCTTCTCGGCCCCAATCAATGGCCGGAAGACATGCCCGAATTCCAGGAAGCCGTTTCCGCCTATTACGACGCCGTCTTCGCGCTCGGCCATCGCCTGCTGCACGGTTTTGCCGAAGCGCTGGGGCTCGAGCCGACGGCGCTCGACGAATATTTCGCCAAGCCGCCCTCGCAGCTCCGCCTCATTCACTACCCTTACGATCCGGCTCCCGATGTTCAGGGTATTGGCGCGCATACCGATTATGAGGTTTTTACCCTGCTCCTGCCGACAGCGCCCGGCCTGGAAGTCATGAATGCCGGCGGCGAATGGATCGACGCCCCGCCGGTGGAGGGCGCCTTCGTCGTCAATATCGGCGACATGCTGGAAGTCTGGTCGAACGGCGTCTTCACCGCCACCTCGCATCGCGTGCGCAAGGTGCAGGAGGAACGCTACGCCTTCCCGCTTTTCTTTTCCTGCGATTACTGGACGAAGGTGGAACCGCTTCCCGCCTTTGTCTCGCAGGACCGCACGCCTGCCTATCCGCCCGTCATCGCGGGCGAGCACCTCCACGCACAGACCGTGCAGACCTTCACCTATCTGAAGGAGCGTCTGGCGCGTGGCGAGATCGCCATGCCGGAAGGAAGCCTTTCCCTTTCCTCCTTCGGGCGCGAAGCCCGTGCGAGGGGTGCATGACAGCAGATCCCGTCCTCGAAACATCTGCCCCGCCACGACGGACATCTTCCCCGATGCCGAAACGGAGCTTGTTCGAGATCTACGGGACGGTGTCCCGTCGGCACAGGTTTGCGCTTGGCGTTATGGGCGCAACCGCCTTTCTGCTCTGCTGGCAACTGGCATCCACACTGGGGCTGACGTCGCCCCGGCTTCTGCCCCCACCGCTTCAGGTGGGCAGCGCGCTTATCGACTTGCTGGCCCACGGCTTTGCCGACGATGTGATGGTGAGCATTTATCGTATCGCACTGAGTTTCCTGATCGCCACTGCGATCGCCTATCCGCTGGGACTTCTCATCGGCACGCTCGCTGCGGTCTCCGCATTCTTCTCGCCGGTCGTCTCCGCCTTCCGCTATCTGCCCGCGCCCGCCTTCGTCCCCCTTCTGCTGATGTGGTTCGGCCCGGGCGACGAGCAGAAAATCGCGCTGCTCTTTCTCGGCGTGATCTGGTTCCTCATCACCATCATCGCAGACCATGTGCGCAGCGTGCCGCGCGAACTCGTGGAGTCCGCCCGCACGCTCGGCGCGAACACGCCGCTCGTCTTTTTGCGGATTATTGCGCCCGCTTCGCTGCCCCGCGTCTGGGACGGATTGCGCCAGATGCTGGCGGTGAGCTGGACCTATCTCGTCATCGCCGAAATCGTCGCCGCCACGGACGGCATCGGCGCCATGATGATGCGCGCCCAGCGCTTCGTGCGCGTCGACGATGTCATGGCGGGGATCCTGACCATCGGCGTGCTGGGCGTCATCTTCGATCTTCTCTTCCGCTTCGCCGGAAACATCCTGTTCCCCTATGAACGCTTCGAGCGGGAACGCAACTGAGCGGCGGACGAATACCCGCCGAACAAGGAGTATGATGATGACTTACTCGATCAGGGGTTACATGCCGGGCCGGGCTTTCCGGCTGGGCATGATCGTCGCCCTGCTGGCGGTCTTCACCGCCTCCGGCATCGCCCGCGCCGCCGAGCCGGTGACGGCGCGCGTGTCGCTCTTTTCGTGGCCCGGCTATGCCTTCTGGTTCCTCGCCAAGGAAAAGAACCTCGTTCCCGAGGTAAATCTCGACATCCAGATTATCGAAGACCCCTATCAGAGCTTCGCCCTGATGGCGGCGGGCAAACTCGACGTGACCTCGAGCACCGCCGAGTATGCGGCGCTTGCCGCCGCCGAGGGCAACCCGGTGCGCATGGTCGCCTATACCAACCCCTCCTACGGCACCGACAAGATCATCGTCCGCCCCGAGATCGAATCCGCAAAGGACCTCAAGGGCAAGAGCGTCGCCGTGATGGAAGGGGGCCTCACCCAGATCTATATGGGCATCTGGCTTGAGAACAACGGCGTCTCCATCAAGGACGTGAAATTCGTCAACCTCATCATGGACAGCGCGATGGCGGCCATGCTGAGCGGCCAGGTAGCGGGCGGTGAGTTCTGGGAGCCCTATGGCAAGAACGTGCTCGACAACCTGGAAGGCTCCAAGGTGATGGCGACCTCGGCCACGCCCTACTGGTCGAAGACCGGCCTGCTGGGCGATGCGATGTATATGCGCGAGGGCTTTATTGAAGATCCGAACGGCGCAGCCGCGCTCGCCATGAAGGCCTATTTCGCCGCCGTGGCCTATTGGCGCGCACATCCCGAGGAGTCGAACAAGATCATCGCCAAGGCGCTCGGCTTTTCCGTCGAGGATGTGGAAGCCGTCATCGGCCCGGACGGCAAGCCGCACAAGGGCGGCATCGTGGTCTACGGCCTGAAGGATGCAGGCCAGTTCATGGGCGTCATCGACGGCGATCCGACCATGGCCGAGCTTGGCCAGACCCATGGTCAGATCAAAGACCATTTCGACCTCACCGCCGAATGGTGGGTTAAGTTCGGTCTGATCGACAAGAAGCCTTCCTTCGAGGACGGCGTCTCGCTGAAGCCGATGCAGGACCTCGTCGCCTCCGGCTACACCGCCGACTGACGGGAAACGCTGACGCGAAACATTGCCGGGGGGCAGCAGTCGCCCCTCTCGCGGCCCTCCGTTTGACGAGCGCGGAGACCGCGGGAGGGGCGTTCTTGTGCTAGGCTCACGACACGGGATATGTCCGCGATGAAGAGCCCCATGACCCCTCACGACCTTCTCTGGCGCCGCCTGGACTGGAACCTGATGCGGCTCTTTCACGAAATCGTCCAGCATGGCGGCGTCACCGCCGCCGCCCGGGCGCTGGGCCGCCAGCAGCCCGCCACCAGCCAGGCCCTCTCCCGCCTCGAAGACCAGCTCGGCGTCCAGCTCTGCGAACGCGGCCCCGGCGGTTTCTCGCTGACGCCGGAAGGCCGGATCGTGTTCGACATCGCCTCGGAAATGGTGGAGCTGATGCGCCAGGCGCCCGACCTGCTGACGCAGGCCGCCGGCAGCGTGCGCGGTCATCTGCGCATCGCCATCATGTCGAGTATCCGCGACCGCGAATTCGACCAGATCCTCGCCGCCATGGCGCGCCGCCACCCGCTGCTCGAAGTCTCGATCGACCTTGCCCCATGGCAAAGCATTCTGGACGCGGTCCGCACGGGCGAGGCGGATGCGGGCGTCGCCTATGTCCAGATCCTCGATCAGCTGCTGGCCTATGAACCGCTCTTCAGCGAAACGCAGCAGCTTTATTGCGGCGCGAACCCCGCGCTGTTCGGCCAGAGCTTCGACAATCCGCGCGCGCTGGCGGACGAGCATTTCTTCCTGACGGGCCGCGACGAGCCGGTGGAGCTGATGAATTTCCGCCGCCAGTTCGGCCTCGGCAAATATGTGCGCGGCGGCTCGGAAGATCTGGGCGAACTGAAGCGCCTCATCCTCACCGGTGCCGCCATCGGCTTCCTGCCCACCTGCATCGTGGAGGACGAGGTAAGGCGCCGCGAGCTATGGCCGCTCCTCTCTTACCGCCCGCTGCCGGACTACCCGGTCTATCTCGTCACAAGACCGGCAAAGACAAGACCCCTCCCCGCCCAGCTATTGCTCGACGAGGCCCGCCGCCGCCTGACGGCGAAGAAGGGGGAGTGACCTCGGTGCTTCACAAATAAAACTTTTAGCTAGAGGATTAGCAAAAGACTTATGGATTCGCGAAATGCCGGGCGTCCTCACAACACGTCAAAATTCGATCTACGACGATGCGCCGGAAGAGCGGTATCACTTTCCCCGTACTTACTTGAATACGATGGAAAGGCTGATCGGCCAGCCGATAGTTTACTACGAACCCCGAAGAGACAACGGTCGGCAATCCTACTTTGCGACGGCAACGATCGCCGCCATCTCGCCGGATGCCAACAAGGCGGACCACTTTTACGCGAAAATCGAGAACTATCTCGATTTCACGACTCTCGTCCCCTTCAAAGAAGGAGAAATTTACTTTGAGTCCGCTCTTCAGCGGGACGACGGCGAAACAAACAGAGGTGCGTTCGGCCGCTCAGTGCGAGAAATCCCTCAAAGCGAATTCGAGGTCATAACGCGTCTCGGCATGAATACGCCGCATGAATGGGACTTGCTCGAACCGACCGACGCGGAACCTGTCGCAGCTGACGGCCTTGCCGAGACGGCTGCCGAGTTTGAACGACCAATCATAGAAGTAACGCGCAACGAAAAATTCCGAGCACGTCATTTCAAGATCAATGTAAAACGTGCCTACGACAGAACTTGCGCCCTCACCGGCCTGCGCATCCTGAACGGTGGCGGGAGACCGGAGGTACAGGCTGCACATATTCGACCAGTCGCCGAAAATGGCCCCGATGCCATCAGAAACGGTATCGCCCTGTCGGGCACAGTCCATTGGATGTTCGACCGAGGTCTAGTTTCCCTAACCGATAACTTCGACATTTTGACGATGGATAAAGCGATACCGGAGCCGCTTCTCGGACTGCTCAACAAAGACGGGAAAGCGCATGTCCCCGATGACATACACGCGCAACCGCATTCTGTTTTCCTGCGGTATCATCGGGAGAACATTTTCAAAGGATAGCGCGATGGACGATCTATCTAGCAGATTTCTGCCCTTCGAAACTTGGCGTACCGAGGCTGAGCTTCTGTTAGTCGCCGACTATTGCATCGATTTCGAAGATGCAGGCTTTGAGGAAAGCTATCTCAGAAAATTCAACGCCCAAGGCGTTACGCCCCGTGAATTCATCGACTGGCTGGGTGAGAAACATGGTCTAACCCACCGACGCGAAATCGAGTTCCGCGGGTAGCGGAAATCGCTTTCTCGGCCAAAATCGACTTTCTGGGAAAGAAAAACTGGAGCGGGCGATGAGATTCGAACTCACGACCCCAACCTTGGCAAGGTTGTGCT
>CAYSVF010000163.1:0-6091 GCA_964434415.1 uncultured Parvibaculum sp. | reverse complement strand
CTGGGCTGAAGCGCAGCCGGAGCTCCGGGGGCTTGCGATCGGCTATTTCGGCGCCAGTACCGGCGCGGCGGCGGCGCTGGTCGCGGCGGCGAAACCGGGAAACCATGTCGCCGCGGTGGTATCGCGCGGCGGACGGCCCGATCTCGCAGAGCCGATGCTCACGCATGTGCGCTCGCCCGTGCTTCTGCTCGCCGGCGCTCGCGACGGGGAGGTGGCCGATCTCAATCAGCGCGCCTTGAAGGCGCTGCACGGGACCAGGGAAATCGTGATCGTGCCGGGGGCGGGGCACCTGTTCGAGGAACCGGGCGCAATGGAGCAGGTGACGCAGCATGCGCTGCGCTGGTTTCTGACCTATCTGCCGCGCGCATAGGCGGTTTCCGCCCGGCTACAATGGCATCAGGTCCGGATCAGGCGAATTCACTGCTCTGGACGAGGGCATCGGTCGGCTCGGACCGGTCGGCTCCCAGCTTCTCGTCGAATTTGTAGAGGGTCGAGCAATAGGGGCAGATGATTTCCGTCTCGCGGCCCATATCCAGATAGACATGGGGGTGGTCATGCGGCGGGCGAGCCCCCATGCATTCGAATTCCTTCACGCCGATGCGGATTTCCCGCAAGCCTGCGTCGTTCGCGAATTTCGGGGCGCCTTTGGAAGCCATGAGCCGCTCTTCCGTTTTGCTCGTTACCGGGTGCTTGCCGCCGGGGACCGCCCGGCAGCGGGGCTAAACTAATGGGTGCCGCCCCAAAATAATAGCCCCTCGCCAAGGCTTTGTTCCGCAATGAAAAACTTCGGGAAGCCGGTTCCTGTTATGCTTGGCGCGAGGCGGCGCCTCCCTCATAATCTCCGCGCTCAAGACGGGGCATGGAGACCCCGCCAAGGCGGGAGGAGATTTGTGCATGCCGCATGAAGCGGGAACGGACCGGACAGCGTCCGGCGAGACGTCACTTTCCAAATGGCAGCTTCTGGCCTTTGCCATACCGGCGATCCCGATTTCGGCGATGGGCCTGCCGCTGGTGGTCTATCTGCCGCCCTTCTATGCCGAACTCGGCCTCGGCACGGGTGTCGTGGGCTCGCTTTTCATGTTCGCCCGCTTCTGGGACGTATTCACCGACCCGGTGCTCGGTATCCTCTCCGACCGTTTCGAGACGCGATGGGGCCGGCGACGCCACTGGATCGTGCTGTCGGTGCCGATCATGATGGTGTCGGTGGTAATGATCTTCATGCCGCCCGCGGGCGTGTCGGCCACCTATCTCATCACCTGGCTCTTCATCATGTATGTGGGCTGGACGTTGCTCACCATCTCGCACATGTCCTGGGGCGCGGAGCTGCATGGCGACTATCACGAGCGCTCCCGCGTGCAGGGCGCGCGCGAGGTGGCGCTGGTGGGCGGTATGGTGCTGGTTCTCGCCATGCCGATCTTCATCGAGCAGATGGCCGATGTCGACGAGGGCGTGCGCAATGCGATGCGGGTGGAGGCGATGGGCTGGTTCGTGCTCATCCTGCTGCCGGTCACCGTGCTGATCGCCGTTCTTTCCCTGCCCGAACGCAAGACGCCGCCGCCCAAGCATGTGCCCTTCCGCGAGGCGGTTCAGGTCGTCCTTCGAAACATGCCGCTGCGCACGGTGCTGTTTGCCGATCTCATTTCCGGCGTCTCGGGCGGCATCGTGGCGAGCCTTTTCATCTTCCTCGCGCGCGACGTGCTGCAACTCGGTGCGTTCACCAGCGCGCTGCTGCTTTGCTATTTCATTTCCGGTCTCTGCTTCGTGCCCGCCGTGCTGTGGCTCAGCCGGAAAGTGGGCAAGCATCGCGCGGCGGCGATCTCCTCGCTCTTCAATACGGTGACGGTGCCGGCCATTCTGTTCATTCCGCCAGGGCAGCCTTTGATCGCGCTGGCGACATGGGTGCTGCTGGGCGTCAATATGGCGGCGGGGGCGTTTCTCTTCCGCGCGATCATGGCGGATGTGGCCGATCATGACGAAGTGCAGACGCATCAACAGCGGACCGGGCTTTTCTATTCGCTGCTGACCAGCACCAACAAGGTGGGGGCTGCTATCGCCATCGGCGTTTCCTACTGGGCGCTCGACCTGATCGGCTTCGTGCCGCTGGGCGACAACAGTCAATGGACGCTCGATGCGTTGCGGGCGATCTATGTCTGGCCGGTGGTTTTCATCACGGCGGTCGTGGCCTGGTTGCTCTGGCGCTTTCCGCTGGATGAAAAGGCTCAGCGCGAAAACCGGCGGATCATTGAAATCCGGGCGATCGATGTCGCCGCGGCGGGTGTGTCCTCACGGACATTGCAGCCGTCCGATCCGCAATCGAGCAATGTGTCCGCAGACTGATCCGGGGGGGAGCTGATGCCGGTCGTGAATGTCGAGGGCGTCGACATTGCCTATGAGGTCGAAGGAGAGGGGATCCCGCTGATCCTCCTGCACGGCTTTGCCTCTACCGCTGCGGATAATTTCGGCCGCACGGGCTGGGTGCAGGCGTTGACGCGCACCGGGCGGCAGGTCGTCGCGATCGATCTGCGCGGGCATGGCAAAAGCGGGCATCCGCATGAGGAAGCAGCTTATGCGGGCGGACAGCTTGTCGACGATGTCATTGCGGTACTGGACGAGCTGGGAATTGCCAAAGCCGATCTCATGGGGTTTTCCATGGGGGCGGGGCTCGCCATGCGGCTCGCATCGCAATATGGCGACCGCTTCGACAAGGTGGTGCTGGCAGGCGTAGGCGGCAAGATGCTGGCGCCGCGCGGCGACGGCTGGAGCGAGAAAGTGGTCGAGGCGCTGACGACGGACGATCCTGAAAGCATCGACGATCCGACGGCGAAGGGGTTTCGTCTTTATGCCGAACATCTGGCGCAGGACAGGCTGGCGCTTGCCGCCTGCATGAAGGCGCCGGGAAGCGGGCGGGACGTCGATTTTTCCTCCATCGCGAGCGACGTGCTGGTGATCGCCGGCGCGCGGGACGATCTGGCGGGCGATCCGGCGGAGCTTGCCGCCGTCATGCCGCGTGCGAAGGCGGAGATCGTACCCGGTACCGATCACATGTTTCTGCTCGCCAATCCGATGTGCAAGGGCATGGTAATCGACTTCCTGACCGGCTGGGAGTGAGCGTCTGGATTTCCGGCAAATCGTATCTTTGGCAGGGCGATGCAAAGGCGCAAATTGCATCGATGCCGGATTTTCCGAATAGCTGAAACCGTCCTGCTCCGGGGCTTGCCTGCACGCGGCAAGTGTTCGAACAGTGTTCGAACATTCGACGCTGCCGCAGCGGACATCCTGCTTCCCCGCAAGGGGATGGTTAGGCATACTCTGCCGCAAAACAAGCAGGGAGGAAGACGGTTCCTATGTCTGAAAAGAGTGAGCCTTCGGGCCGATTGTCGTGGGCAAGGCTGCTGGCATTTTCCGGACCTGCCATTCCCATCGCGGCGGTCGGTCTGCCGATCAGCGTCTACCTTCCGCATTTCTATGCCGAGGAAATGGGGTTGGGGCTTGCCGCGGTCGGCACGGTGTTCTTCTTTGCGCGGATGTGGGATGTCGTCACCGACCCTTTGATGGGCGTGCTGTCCGACCGGTTTCCCTCGCGCTGGGGGCGGCGGCGTCACTGGCTTGTGCTCTGCGTGCCGCTGATGATGTTGTCGGCCTATATGGTGTTCATTCCCTCCGCGCCGGTCTCGTCCTTCTATCTCATCTTCTGGATGTTTTTTCTCTATATCGGCTACACCATGCTGACGATTTCGCATCTGGCATGGGCGGCGGAACTTTCAGACGACTACAATGAACGCTCGCGCATTCAGGGCTATCGCGAGGCCTTCGCGCTGATCGGCGTGCCGCTGGTGCTGGCGATCCCGGTCGTGATCGAAAGGTTCAGCGCGGCGAATATGGAATCCGCCCGCGTCAATTCGATGGGCTGGTTCATCATCCTGCTGCTGCCGCTCGCAGTACTGCTCAATGTCTGGCTGGTGCATGAACGGCCTGCGCGCAAGAGCATCAAATCGGTTCCGGTGCGCGAGGCGCTACGCGCGCTGACGCGGAATGTGCCCTTGCGCCGCCTGCTCGCCGCCGACCTGCTGAGCGGTTTTGCCGGGGCGGGGCTCGGGTCGCTCTATCTCTATGAGTCCGATCTCGTCTGGGGTGTGAAGGATGCGCAGAGCCTGCTTCTGCTGCTCTATTTCTTCGGCGGTCTGCTTTTCATTCCCGTGGTGCTGGCTTTCAGCTATCGCATCGGCAAGCATCGTACCGTGGTGGGGGCGGCGCTCTTCAACACCTTCTTCCCCGCGGTGATCTTTCTCATTCCTCACGGCAATGTTGTCGTGGCCGCCATCGTTCTTCTGTTTCTTGGCCTTAATGTGGGGACAACGGCGACGCTTTACCGGTCGATCATGGCGGATGTCTCCGACCTCGACGAACTGGAAACGGGGCATCGCCGCTCCGGCCTCTTCTACTCGCTGCTGACGCTGACGCAGAAGGTGGGCGGCGCGATCGCCGTGGGCGTCGTCTTCTGGACGCTTGCCGCGCTGGGCTTCAACCCCGACGGGGCGGGCACTTCGGGCGAGGGCGTCGAGGCGCTGTCCTATGTCTTCGTCGCGATCCCGGTGATCTGCAACGCGCTTGTGGTGCTGGTGATGTGGCGTTTTCCCATCGGGCTCGAGGAGCAGCGGGCATTGCGCGCAAAGCTCGACGAGCGCGTGGTCGAGGAAATGGAATCGGAACAGCACCCGCCCTTCGAATAGGAAGGGCGGGCGAGCCGGTTCAGCAGCAGCCGCACCCGCCGAGATTGGCCTCGCCCTCGGGATTGTAGGCGGCGGCGACGGAGCGGGCGGAGCTGTCCCTGGAGCGGGCGAATTCTTCGGCTGCGCTTGTCCGCATCTTTTCGTCCGTCAGATAGTCGATGGCCGTCATGGCGAGCGCCTTGGCGCCGTCGATACAGGCCTTGTCGCCGAGATCTGACGCGGCCCAGACCGCGAATTCCGGATTATGGATCACCACATGCATCGGCGCGGAGCAGATCATGGGATGGATCGATGGCACACGGTGGCTGACATTGCCCATATCCGTGCTGCCGGAGGAACCCGCCGGCATCTTTTCGAGCGGGAAGAACTCCCGGCCCAACGACGTCATGTTCTCTTCATAGGATTTCGCGAGCGGCATGGAGGTCTTGAGGTCGAGATAATCGGCCTTCGCCCATTTGATGTCGGCAGTGCAGCCCGAGGCCATGGCGCCGGCATGGAAGCAGGCTTCCACGCGCTTTTTCAGCGGGGCGAGGTCTTCGGCATTGGCGGCGCGGACATAGAACAACGCCTCGGTGTGGTCAGGTACGATGTTGGGTGCATCGCCGCCTTTTCTGATGACGCCGTGAATGCGCTCGGTCGGTTTGATGTGCTGACGAAGCTGCGCGATCGTCTGGTAGGAGGTGATGAGCGCATCGAGCGCGTTCAGGCCTGCATGCGGCATGGCCGAAGCATGAGCCGAACGGCCGTGGAAGGTCACAGCCACTTCCGAGATGCAGATGCAGGGCATGGTGATGAGGTCGACGCCCGCGGGATGGACCATCATGGCGGCATCGATGCCTTCGAAGGCGCCTTCGCGTGCCATCAGTTCCTTGCCGCCGCCCATTTCTTCCGCCGGGGTGCCGAGATAGCGCACGCGGCCCGGCAGTTCGCCATTGAGTTTCGCCAGCGCCATGGAGGCGCCGAGGCCCGTCGTGGCGATGATGTTGTGGCCGCAGGCATGGCCGATGCCGGGGAGCGCGTCATATTCCGAGAGGATCGCGACTTCCGGTTTGCCCTCGGGGCCGAACTCGCTGGCGAAGGCGGTTTCGAGCCCGTAGGCCGCGCGCGCGACCGGCATATCGGCCTGCTCGAGCTTTTCCGTCAGGATGCGCGCCGCCTCATGCTCGTGGAAGGCGAGTTCCGGCTTGGCGTGGATCGCGTGGCTGACCTCGATCAGCTCGGGCGCCATGGCGTCGATCATGTCGCAGACTTTGGATTTAAGCTTGGCGGCGTCGGTCATTTTTTCCTCCGAAATTTCATCAAAGGGTAGCGCCAGCCGGGAGACAATCAAAGCGCTGACTGGCTAGACTGCGGCCTCGTTT
>CAYSVF010000162.1:0-6105 GCA_964434415.1 uncultured Parvibaculum sp. | reverse complement strand
CGGCTGCTAGGTGAAGAACGGCATCCGGCTGATCGCGATCGAACAGCTGACGGAGCATCACGGCATCGCAGATATCGCCGTGAACGAAGCGGTAGCGTTCGTCATGCGCGAGCGGTGCGAGAGAAGCCGGGTTCGACGCATAGGTCAGACTGTCCAGATTGACGACACGATGCCCAGCCGACATGACGAGATGGCGGCATACCGCCGACCCGATAAACCCCGCGCCACCTGTTACAACCACTTTCATAGGCATCTCCCCCCCCTCAACCCAAACTACTATCGTGAAACCGACCCCCCAGCCAGCCGGCCTCGAGATTATGCAAACTCAAAAATGCGCGGCAACTCCGCCAATACCGGATGCTGCCGGTCTTTCCCGGAAAGCGTAATCTCCGCCGCATCCAGCTTCCAGTCGATGCCCAGAGCAGGATCGTTCCACGCGATGCCGGCATCGTGCTCCGCCGAGTAGAAGTCTGTCACCTTGTACTGCACCTCGGTATCGTCCGTGAGGGTGACGAAGCCATGCGCGTAACCGACAGGAACATATAGCTGACGCCAGTTTTCCGCATTGATCTCGAACGCAACATGCTCCCCGAATGTGGGGGAACCATGGCGAATATCGACGGCAACGTCGAGAATGGCGCCGCGCGTGACGCGAACCAGCTTGCCCTGCGCATGAGGGGGACGCTGAAAATGCAAGCCTCTCAAGGTCCCTCGGCGACGCGAAAGCGATTGATTGTCCTGAACGAAACGAACATCCACGCCTGCGGAAGCGAAATCATTCTCATTATAGGTTTCGGAGAAAAACCCTCTCTCGTCGTCGATCCGGCGCACCTCAAGAAGTTTGACGTCCGGATGCCCCGGAACCGGAAGAAGCGCCAGCCTCATAAATTCATGTCCTCAAGCAACAGATTCAGTCGAATTATGACACTATGATTCTGGGTTCTATACACGGAATTTATTAAGCGCATGGATCGATAAGCTGTCCGATAAGCGAATAGGTATATTTTGATGCAACACCGAAACAAATAAAGGTCAAATTCATGCGAATAATTCACCGTATCGTCGGGCCTTGAAATCTCAACAAATGCAGGCATGGGCCCGAAAAGTCACATATCGGCCACTCCCTGTTCAAGGCCTAGGAATTCCTGCGGCAAAGCCATTGTGGGCCGCCCAAGCAAACTGCATGATCGCTAAACCTGAATCGCTGTCTTCAACTGAGAATACTGTAAGCAAATGCGCCCTGGCACCGTCTCCGTAATACTTGTGACGCACAACAGTGCCGAAGTGCTGGGAGACGCGCTGGCCTCGCTTCCCGACGGCGTGGAAGTCATTGTCGTCGACAATGCCAGCAAGGACAATTCGCTGGAGATCGCCCGCGCCGCGGGCGCGCGATGCGTCTCCAATGCCAATAATCTCGGCTTCTGCAAAGCCAACAATATCGGGGCCCGGACCGCGCATGGTGAATTCCTGCTGCTCCTGAACCCCGATGCCCAGCTCGATCCCGGCGCCCTGGAGACGATGCTGGCAACGGCGGAACGATATCCGGACGCCGCCATTGTCGGACCGAAACTGCTCGATGAGGCAGGACAGAGCGTCTGGCGCCACAAATCGATCCTCCATCCCTTCGAGGACCGAAACAAGGCTCCCGTCGAACCCGAATTCGCAAGCTGCGTGCCGCTCTTGACCGGCGCCGCCATGCTCTGCCGACGCGCGGCCCTGCAGGCCATCGAAGGCCTCGATGAGAATATCTTCCTTTATCATGACGATGACGATTTATGCCTGCGCCTGACCCAGCAGGGCTGGTCGCTCGTCTACGAACCCGCCGCCGTCGTTCGCCACGCTTTCGGAAAGTCATGCGGCGCATCCATGGAACTGACGCGCTTCAAGGCGCGCGAGCACATGCGCTCCTCCATCTATGTGCGCGAGAAACACGGCGTGCCCTTCGACCTGGCGCATGAACGGCGCAGGAACCTGAAAAGGCTGGGCCTGGCCTCCCTCAAATTCGACCGCGAACGGCAGGTGGCCGCCTTCGGACGCATGGAAGCCCTTGCCGAACTCGGCCGGTCGAAAAGCGCGGCGGCACGCGCCGCGGCGGCCGACCAGGACGAGATCGCCGCAGACCCCAGGACGCTGAAAGCCTGGATCGCGCACAAGCTCTTCGGACGCCCCGAAAGCTCGCTTGCCATCATCAAGCGGCTGTTTGCGGAGAATGTGCGCAACCATATCCCGGGATATGTCGCAGCCTTCATCTGCATGGGCTTTGTCGCCGCCACCACGGGCGCCAGCGCCTGGATCATGAAGGATGTCATCAACCGGATCTTCGTCGATCGCGACGCCGCAATGGTCGGGATCATCGCCGGCGCGGTGATGGCGATCTACACGATCAAGGGGCTTTCGACCTACGGGCAGCAATACCTGCTCCAGCGGATCGGCAACAATATCGTCGCGACGCTGCAGAAGCGGGTCTTCGATCACGTTCTGAGCCAGCCCCTGAACTTCTTCGACCGTCATGCGATCGGCGATCTTGCAACCCGCATGTCCTACAACGCGCAGGGCGCCCGCGCCGTCATCGACCTCATCATCCAGAGCATCGGGCGCGACGTGCTTTCCGTCCTCGCGCTGACGACCGTGATGGTTCTGCAGGACCCCTTCATGTCGGTCGTGATGCTCATCATCATGCCCATCGCCGTGATCGGCGTGTCGCGTCTGGTGAAGCGCGTGAAGAAGATCATGCAGCTCGAACTCCAGTCCATCGCCGAAATCGTCAATGCGATGCAGGAAACCGCGTCCGGCATTCGGATCGTGAAATCCTTCAATCTCGAAGGACACATGCGCAATCGCATGGGCGCCGCCGTGGAACAGGTCGAGCAACGCTCGAACAAGATCACCCAGGTCAATGCGCTGACGAGCCCGCTCATGGAAACGCTGGGCGGGTTCGCCGTTGCCGCCATCATCATGTATGGCGGCTGGAGCGTGATCGCCCGCGGCTCCGACCCGGGCAGCTTCTTTGCCTTCATCACCGCGCTCCTGATGGCCTATGAACCGGCGAAGCGGCTGGCGCGCCTGAACGTCCAGCTTTCCGCAAACATGGTTCTTGCCGAAGGGCTCTACGCCCTGCTGGATACCCCGCCGGCCATCTCCCAGGCGCCCGATGCCCGGAAACTCGAAATCCGCGAGGGCGGACGCATCAATTTCGACAATGTGGTTTTCTCATACGACACCCAGCCGGCCCTCAACGGCGTGACCTTCGAGGCCCGGGCGGGCACCGTCACCGCGCTGGTCGGTCCCTCGGGCGCCGGCAAGACCACGATCTTCGGCCTGATCGAACGCTTTTTCGATCCGCAGGAGGGAAGCGTCAGCGTTGACGGGCAGGATCTGCGCGAGCTCACCTTCAGCTCGCTCCGGGACAATCTTTCCCTGGTGACGCAGGAGACCTTCCTCTTTGCCGGGACCGTGCGCGAGAACATCGCCTATGGCCGGCCCGGCGCGACGGATGACGAGATCGAGGAAGCCGCCCGCATGGCCAATGCGCATGAATTCATCGCGGAACTGCCCTGCCGATATGAAGCGCAGGTCGGCGAGGCGGGCGGACGGCTGTCCGGCGGGCAGCGCCAGCGCATCGCCATCGCCCGCGCCATGCTGCGCGATGCGCCCATCCTGCTGATGGACGAGCCGACCTCGGCGCTGGACGCCCAGTCGGAATCCAAGGTGCAGGAAGCGCTGGACCGGCTGATGGAAGGCCGCACCACCATCGTGATCGCCCATCGCCTGTCCACCGTGCGCAATGCCGACCGGATCTACGTCCTCGACCGGGGCGAGGTCGTCCAGTCGGGCTCGCATGACGAGCTGCTGGGCGAAGGCGGGCTCTATGCCACGCTTTATTCGCTGCAATTCCGCGAAGCCACGCCCAAGCTCGCCGCCGTCGGCGCGGAATAAGGCTTTTCCGGTTTTCCGGCTATTCGCCCAGCGCGGCGCGGATCAGCGCCTGCGCTTGCTTGCCGTCCCAGGGCGCAGGACCTGCGATCCGGCCCATCTCGCGGCCCTGAGGGTCCACCAGCAGCGTGGTCGGCAGGCCGACGGCCCGAAGCTGAAAATTGGCGCTGGCTTTCGGATCGTTGAAAAGCGCCAGATGCTCGGCCTTCACCGTGTTGTCGAGAAAATCGCGGGCCTGCTCCAGCCCCGTCTTGTCCACGCTGAGCGCCACCACCTGAAACGCATCGCCGCCCATTTCGCCCTGCAGCCTGTCCAGCTCGGGCATTTCCTCCCGGCAGGGCGCGCACCAGGTCGCCCAGATGTTGAGAAGCAGGGTCTTGCCCCGGAAATCGGAGAGTTTCACCGGTTTGCCCTCACCATCCTGAAAGACCACATCCGGCACAGGTTTCAGCGTCTTGGCGGGGACGAAGGCGGCGACCTCGCCGGTCGCCGCGGCCTGAAGCGCGGCATAATGGGGGTTCGGCACGGCCCCCGCGCCGGCCTCCTCACCGCCGCCGGATTTGCCTAAGGGACCGACGATCAAGTATATCCCGGCAACGACAAGAACCGCGGCGGCGACAAGGGCGGCGGCGAGTTTCGGCAGGTTGCGGGATTTCTGGGACATATCTCTTCCTCGGGATTTCCTCGTGGCGTTGCCGGGCCTTAGCACGCTCCTTCCCGAATATCCGACCGTCTGACGGACAGCTCCCGGAGAAGCGAGCATGAGCAACAAGATGTGGGGCGGCCGGTTTGGCGAAGGCCCCGACAGGATCATGGAGGAAATTAACGCCTCCATCGGTTTCGACCAGCGCCTTTTCGCCCAGGATATAAGGGGCTCGAAGGCGCATTGCACAATGCTGGCCGAGAAGGGAATTATCTCAAAGGCGGATGCCGGGCAAATTATCGAAGGGCTGGACAAGGTACTGGCCGAGATCGAGGCGGGCGAATTCGCCTTCAGCCGCGAGCTCGAGGACATCCACATGAATGTGGAATCGCGCCTGACCGAGCTTGTCGGCGCCGCGGCGGGACGGCTTCACACCGCGCGCTCGCGCAACGACCAGGTCGCGACCGACTTCAAGCTCTATGTGCGGGACACGCTCGACCATCTGGACGAGCAGCTGAAGGATTTTCAGCTTGCCCTGCTGGAAAAGGCCGAAGCCCATGCCGACGCGATCATGCCCGGCTTCACCCATCTCCAGACGGCCCAGCCGGTGACCTTCGGTCACCATTGCCTGGCCTATGTGGAAATGGCGGCGCGCGACCGGGGCCGGATGCAGGATGCGCGGAAGCGCCTCAACCTGAACCCGCTGGGTTCGGCCGCGCTTGCGGGCACGTCCTTTCCCATCGACCGGGAGATGACGGCGAAGGCACTCGGCTTCGACGGCCCGACGCGCAATTCGCTCGACGCGGTATCCGACCGCGATTTCGTGCTGGAAGCGCTCTCGGCCTCCTCCATCGCCGCGATGCATCTCTCCCGGCTTGCCGAAGAGATCGTGATCTGGTCGACGCCGGGCTTCGACTTCATCCGCCTGCCCGACAGCTTCACCACCGGCTCGTCCATCATGCCGCAAAAGCGCAACCCGGACGCAGCCGAACTCATCCGCGCGAAATCGGGCCGCGTGATCGGCGCGCTGACCTCGCTCCTTATCGTGATGAAGGGCCTGCCGCTTGCCTATTCCAAGGACATGCAGGAAGACAAGGAAGCCGCTTTCGACGCGCTGGACGCGCTGTCGCTTTCGCTCGCGGCCATGACGGGCATGATTCGCACACTGACCATCAACGAACCCGCCATGAAGGCGGCGGCCGCGCGGGGCTTTTCCACCGCGACCGATCTTGCCGACTGGCTGGTGCGCGAGCTGAACCTGCCCTTCCGCCAGGCCCATCACGTGACGGGCAGCCTCGTCGCCAAGGCCGAAGCCAAGGGCTGCGATCTCGACGGGCTGACCCTGGAAGAGATGCAGGCGGTGGAACAGGGCATCACGAAAGATGTATATTCGGTTCTCGGCGTCGAAAACTCGGTTGCCAGCCGCACGAGTTTCGGCGGCACGGCGCCGGACAATGTGCGGCAGATGGCAGCTTTCTGGCGCAAGGAACTGGGACAGTCCTGAGCGGCTGATCCGCATGAATGCGGGG
>CAYSVF010000161.1:0-6116 GCA_964434415.1 uncultured Parvibaculum sp. | reverse complement strand
GTCGATGGCGGCAAAGTCGAGATTGCGCCGCCAGATATAGGGCTCGATGAATTTCAGGAAGCGTGCGCCCGCATCCATATCGCCCGCCACGGGGCGCGCCTTGATGAAGGCTGCGCGCTCCCAGTTCTGCCCCCGGCTCTCGTAATAGGATTCCGCCGCCGGCAGCGAAACAGCGACCGGCGTGCCGCCCGGATCGGGGCGGAGGCGCAGATCGGTGCGGAAGACATAGCCATCCTCGGTCCGTTCCTGCAGCAGCTTCACCAGATCGCGCGTCACCCGCACGAAGAACTCGCCATGGTCGAGACCATCCTTCAGCTGCAACTGATCGGGCTCGTAAAAGACGACAAGGTCGATGTCGGATGAATAGTTGAGTTCGCCGGAACCGTATTTGCCCATGCCGAGAACGACGAGACCGCTGCCCTCTTCCAGCGGCTCGTCGGGTGCACGCAGGATTTGCCCGCGTTTGACGGCTTCGCGCAGCAGGAACTGCACGCCGGCCTGTACGCAGCTATCGGCAAAATCGGTCAAGGCGCCGGTCACACTTTCAAGCGGCCAGACACCGGCCACATCGGCCAGCGCCACGAGCAGCGCCGCTTCCGACTTCGCCTCGCGCAACGCCTTCATGAACGCGGCGCGGTTGTCACCGAGCGCTGCCTCTTTCACACCGTCGATGATGCGGGAAAGATTGTCGGGGGGCGTTTCATTGAAGAGCGCGGGCACACGCGACGGGTAGCGCAGCATGAGACGGCCGAGAAAGGGCGAGTCGCCGAAAATGCCCGCGATGAGCTTTTGCGCGGTCTCGTTCTTCAGCAGATCGCCGAGGGCCCTGCCCTCTTCGCCGCCCAGACGTTCCGCAGCGGCCTCAAGGTCCGCGACGCCATGTCTGGCGCGCTCGGGATCATAGGCGATCAATGCCGGCTTGGCGGTCTCGATCAACGCGCCGTCGACATCTCTCCACATCCCGTCCCCCTTGCCGAAATACCGTTCCTACCGGCCCGATACCGGCAAATGAAGGGCTACCACAAGGCCGGGGTCGTTGTCTTCCAGCGTCACGCGGCCGCCATGCAGGCGCGCAACGGCGGCGACGAGGCTGAGGCCGAGGCCGGAGCCGGGCGTGTTGCGGCTCGCCTCCAGCCGCACGAAACGCTCCAGCACATGGCCGCGCTCCGCTTCCGGAATTCCGGCGCCGCGATCGGCGACGGAAACCACCACGCCGCGTCCCGGCTTTTCCTTGTCCGGCGCCACGGTGACGGTAATCGCCGCATCCTCGCTCTCTGCGGAAACGGGACGTCCATGCTTGAGCGCATTGTCGAGCAAATTGGCGACGGCCTGAGAGAGAAGTTCGCGGTTGCCGCGAATGCTCATCCCTTCCTGTGCCTCGATGCGCAGTGTCAGCTCGCTTTCCTCCGCCACCGGCTCATAAAGTTCGGCGACATCCTGCACCACATTGGCCGGATCGACCCATGTCATGCTCTCGCGCAGCGCGCCGGCTTCGGCGCGCGCGATCATCAGCAGTGCATTGAAGGTGCCGAGAAGCTGGTCGGCTTCCGAAATCGTCCGCTCCAGCGCCATCCGGTAGTCGGCAGGCGAGCTATCCTGCATCAGCGTCACTTCAAGCCGGTTCCGCAACCGGTTGAGCGGGCTTCTCAGATCATGCGCGATATTGTCGGTCACCTGACGCATGCCCGTCATCAGCGCTTCGATCTGGTCGAGCATCTCGTTCAGGTTGCGGGCAAGCTGGTCCAGTTCGTCGCCCGAACCAGAAATCGGCAGGCGCTGCGACAGGTCGCCCTGCATGATGTCGCGGCTGGTCTGGTTGATGTCGTCGACGCGCGCCAGCATGTTGCGGCTCATGAAGAGCCCGCCGACGAGCCCCAGCGCCACGGTGAGCACGATGGCCCAGATCAGCGAATTGGTGATGAGGTCTTCGATCTCGCGCCGCTCCTGCACGTCGCGGCCGACCAGCAGGTAATAGCCCTCCGGCAAATAGAAGGCGCGGGCGCGGGCGGCCTTCACCTCCAGGCTGCCGTCGATGGTCTTGCGCCGGTAGTCGAAATCGAACCAGCCGTCGGGACCGGGCCGCACATTGGGCTTGCCGTCGAGCGTCCCGGCCAGCACGCGGCCCGCCGGATCCAGTACGAGATAGATGCTCTGGCCGGGATCGCGCGATCGCTGGATGACGGTGTGCACGAGAAGCGGCAGCCCGCCTTGCGCATATTGTTCGGCGAGACCGGTAATCTCCGCCTGGACGGCCTCGTCGGTCTGGCGGCCCAGAAAGCCCGCCGTGTTCCAGTAGACATAGGCGAGCACCGTGATCGCGGAGGCCGCGAACAGCGCCAGATAGATAACCGCCAGGCGGAAGGTCGATGTCCTGAGAAGGTTAGTCTGCAGCACGTAACGAGTACCCGGCCCCTCGGATCGTGTGCAGGAGCGGCTGTTCGAAATTCTTGTCGATCTTGGCTCTCAGCCGCGAAATATGCACGTCGATCACATTGGTTTGCGGGTCGAAATGATATTCCCAGACATTCTCGAGCAGCATCGTCCGGGTAACCACCTGTCCCGCATGTTTCATCAGATACTCTAGCAGACGAAACTCGCGGGGCTGCAAATCGATATCCTGGCCTTCCCGCGTCACCTTACGGGCCAGCAGGTCGACTTCCAGATCGCCCACCTGAAGGCGCGTGCGCACCTGGTCGGGATTGGCGCGGCGCACCAGCACCTCGATGCGCGCCAGCAGTTCCGCAAAGGCATAGGGCTTGGTGAGATAGTCGTCGCCGCCGGCTTTCAGGCCCTTTATGCGGTCGTCCACCTCGCCCAGCGCGGAAAGAAAGAGCACCGGGGTGCGGTTTCCTTCCTCGCGCAATGTTTCCACCACGCTCAGTCCGTCGCGCTTGGGCAACATTCGATCGACGATCATCACGTCGAAGGAGCCGGAAAGCGCGAGCGTCAGGCCTTCTTCGCCATCGGCGGCATGGTCCACGATATGGCCGCTTTCCTTCAGACCTTTCACGACATAGGCCGCCGCTTCCAGATCGTCCTCGATCACCAGTATCCGCATGAACTTTCCTCACATGAGCGCGGGCCGGTGCGCGATGCACCGGCCCGCCTCAGGGCTTACTTCTTTTCCTTGACCGAGAGCGCCACGAAGCGCTGCTGGTCGTCATTGCGCAGCAGGAGCATCACGGAGCTCTTGCCGCCATCTCGCGCGGCCTTCACCGCCGCCACCACGTCTTCGGGCTTCTTCACATCCTTGCCCGAGACATTGACGATGACGTCGCCGGGACGGACGCCCTTTTCGGCGGCGTCGCTGTCGGCGTCGACATCGGTCACGGTGACGCCGTCATCGCCGGAGGTGAGCGAAAGGCCGAGCGTATCCACACTGCCCTGTCCCTGGGGCGCGCTGCCGCCATCGGAGGACAGATCCACATTGTCGGGATAGGTGCCGATCTTGACCGTGATCGTCTTTTCACGGCCGTCCCGCCAGATCCGCAGCGGCGCCTTCTCGTCCGGCTTGAGGTCGGCGACCTCGCGCGTCACGTCGCGCACGTCGTCCATCGTCTTGCCGTTGACGGCAAGGATCACGTCGCCGGCCTTGACGCCATATTTCTGGGCCGGACCGTCCTTCGTGACCTGCGCCACAAGCGCGCCCTTGGGCTCCTTGAGCTGCAGGCTCGACGCCATGTCCTCGTCGACGGGCTGGATCACCACGCCGAGCCAGCCGCGCGTCACCTTACCGTCGTCCTTCAGGTCTTCCACCACCTTTTCGGCCATGGCCGAGGGGATGGCGAAGCCGATGCCGACGCTGCCGCCTGTGGGCGAGAAGATGGCCGTGTTCACGCCCCCCACATTGCCGTGCACGTCGAAGGTCGGACCGCCGGAATTACCCTTGTTGATGGGCGCGTCGATCTGGATGAAATCGTCATAGGGGCCGGCGCCGATCTCGCGTCCGCGCGCGGAAACGATACCCGCGGTCACCGAGCCTCCAAGGCCGAAGGGGTTGCCCACGGCCAGTACCCAGTCGCCCACGCGCAGCCCGTCGGAATCGCCGAACTTCACGAAGGGAAGCTGCTTCTTCGGCTCGACCTTGATGAGCGCAAGGTCGGTCTTGGGATCCGTGCCAATGAGCTTGGCCGGCAATTCGTCGCCATTCTTGCGGATGACGGTGATCTTGGCGTTTTTCAGCTTCTCCTTGGCCTCGCCTCCGACCACATGGTTGTTGGTCACGACATAGCCGTCGGCGGAAATGATGAAGCCGGAGCCCAGCGCCCGCGCCTTGCGGGTCAGCGGCTTGCCGTCCTTGCCCTTGGGCTGCAGGTCGCGGAAGAATTTCTCAAACGGGCTGCCGGGCGGGAAAGGCAGGTCGGGCATTCCGTTGTTCTGCACTTCCTCTTCGGCGTCCACGCGGATCGACACCACGGCAGGGCTTACCTTCTCCACCAGATCGGCGAAGGAAGGCAGAGACTGAAGGGCCGATTTGGACGGCGCGGCGGCCTGCGTGTCCAGCGGCTCCTGAGCGAGCGCGGGCGCGGCCTGAAGACCGATAAGCCCTGCGACGGCGAATGCGGCTACCGTCAGGCGCGTCTTGCGTGCCGGCCTTTTCGCCGTGCTCCGTCCGCCTGTTTCTTCGGCGTATTCCATACTGGATAACTCCTGTCACTTCGATGAGTGTTGCCTCGCCCGGTCTTTCCATGCCGGGTCCGTGATCTTCCACCCCTGCCCGATCCGGCGGGATACCCGTCTGCTCTCTATCGGAGAGCATGCTTTCCACTACCTTTCTCAATCATGAAAGGGTTGTTACAAGCTGGTAACAATCAATAATGGCGTCAGCGTGACGTGCCTAACCGACAATTTTGGTCGGAATGTGCATTTCATGCGTGATAGTCCGGTGAACCGGACATTTGTCGGCGATTTCCAGCAGCTTCTCGCGCTGCGCCTCGTCGAGGTCGCCAGACAGCCTGATGTCGCGGCTCAGCACCTCGATCATGCCCGTTTTGGTGTCGCATTCCGCGCAATCCTCCGCATGGATGCGCTTATGGGTGAGATCGACCCTGACGCGCTCCAGCGGCCATTTCTTGCGGTCGGCATACATGCGCAGCGTCATGGAGGTACAGGCGCCCAGCGCCGCGAGCAGCAGGTCGTATGGCGTGGGACCGCTGTCCATGCCGCCCAGATCTTCCGGCTCGTCCGCCGTCAGCACATGGTCGCGCATGGCGATACGCTGCTGGAGTTTGCCCACGCGCGTTTCCTCCACGCGGACCACCCCGTCCTCCACCGGCTCCATCTCATCCTCACGGCCCTTCTCGTCGATGAAGCGCGACGCCCAGGCGCTCATCACGTCGGCGACATAGACCGCGTCCTTCCTGCGGCTCAGAAGATGGTCCGCATCGTCCAGCGAGACGAAACTCTTGGGGTGCCTGGCCGCGACGAAAATATCCGTCGCATTGTCGATGGAGACGATCTCGTCCCGCGGCGCATGGAAAACGATCAGCGCCTTTTTCATATGACCGATCTCGCCGGCAAGCGTCCGGCCTTCGATGTCGTCTAGGAACTGCTTGCGGATACGGAACGGCCTGCCGCCCAGCAGCACCTCCGCCTCGCCGGCGCTTTCGATCTCGTCCAGACTATCGCGGAGATGCGCCTTCACATGTTCCGCACTGGAGGGCGCGGATATGGTCGCCACCGCGCGCGCTTCCGGCACGCGACGCGCCGCCGCCAGCACCGCCGCGCCGCCAAGGCTGTGACCAATGAGAAGCGCGGGCGCTTCATATTCCTCGCGCAGAAAATCCGCCGCGGCGATCAGGTCCTGCACATTGGAGGAGAAATTCGTATTGGCGAAATCGCCGTCGGAGCCGCCGAGACCTGTGAAATCGAAACGCAGCACGGCGATCCCCCGCGCGGCCAGCGCCTGCGAAATCCGGCTCGCCGCGAAGACCTCCTTGGAACAGGTGAAGCAATGCGCAAAGAGCGCATAGGCCCGCACCGTGTCTTTCGGCATGTCCAGCCGCGCATCAAGCTCCTCGCTCAGCGCGCTCTTGAAGGTGACTTTCTGTGTGCGAATAGCGCTATCGGTCATGAAGGCCTCTTTCCGTTCGGGCCGGTTACTCTAACCGCCACCG
>CAYSVF010000160.1:0-6130 GCA_964434415.1 uncultured Parvibaculum sp. | reverse complement strand
GGGGGTAGGAACGTGCTTTACGATTTGATGTTGAGCATTTCGGATCAGGTACCGGGCGCCAATGTGTTCCGCTACATTACGTTCCGCACGGGCGGCGCGACGGTAACGGCGCTGCTCTTCAGCTTTCTCTTCGGCCCGGCGATCATTCGTCTGCTGAAGTTGCGCCAGCGGCGCGGGCAGCCGATCCGCGAGGACGGACCTCAGACCCATATCGTCCAGAAGCAGGGGACGCCGACCATGGGCGGCTTCCTGATCCTGGTGGGACTTGTCCCCGCCGTGCTTCTCTGGGCGGATCTTCGTAACCAGTATGTCTGGATCGTTCTGCTGGTGACGCTGGGTTTCGGCGCGGTGGGCTTTGCCGACGATTATCTGAAGGTCAGCAAGATTTCCCCGGACGGCGTGCCGGGACGGGTAAAGCTCTTCTTCGAGTTCATTATCGCGCTTGGCGCCATGTGGTGGCTGGTGCGTCTCGGCGATCCGGCCATGTCGACGGCTATCGCCATCCCCTTCTTCAAGAGCGTCCTCGTACAGGTCGGCGCCTTCTTTTTCCTGTTCGGCTGTCTCGTGATTGTCGGGTCTTCCAATGCCGTCAATCTGACGGACGGGCTGGACGGTCTGGCGATCGTGCCGGTCATGATCGCGGCGGCGAGCCTGGGGCTTATCGTTTACCTGGTCGGCAATGCCGTGTTTGCGGATTACCTGCAGATCCACTTCGTGCAGGGCACGGGCGAACTTGCGATCTTCTGTGGCGCGCTGATCGGCGCCGGGCTCGGTTTCCTCTGGTACAACGCGCCGCCCGCCATGGTTTTCATGGGCGATACGGGATCGTTAGCGCTGGGTGCTGCGCTGGGCGCCATTTCCGTCGCCGCCAAGCATGAACTGGTGCTTGCCATTATCGGCGGACTCTTCGTGCTTGAGGCCATCTCCGTCATCGTGCAGGTCGCCTCCTTCAAACTCACCGGCAAGCGCGTCTTCCGCATGGCGCCGCTGCACCATCATTTCGAGCAGAAGGGATGGGCGGAATCGACCGTTGTCATCCGCTTCTGGATCATCTCCGTCGTGCTGGCCATGGCGGGGCTCGCAACGCTGAAACTGAGGTAGGCCATGATACCCGTTCCGGGTTTCGAAAAGCGCCGCGTTGCCGTGTTCGGACTGGGCAAGTCCGGGCTTGCGACGGTGCGCGCGCTCGAAGCCGGTGGAGCGGAGGTGGTTGCCTGGGACGATTCCGAAGTCAAACGCGAGGAAGCCCGCGAGGCGGGCGTCGTGCTTTCCGATTGCGACGGGTGGGACTGGAACTCGATTGCCGCGTTCGTTCTCGCGCCGGGCGTTCCCTTGACCCATCCCGAGCCGCACAGAACGGTCAAGGCGGCACAGGGCGCGGGCGTGGAAGTGATCGGCGATGTCGAGCTGTTCCAGCGCGCCCTGACGGCAAGCAATACCGGCGCGAAATTCGTTGCCATCACTGGCACGAACGGCAAGTCGACCACGACGGCGCTGATCGGTCACATGGTGCGTCGTTGCGGGAGCATCGTGCAGGTGGGCGGCAATATCGGCCGGCCCGTTCTCGATCTCGACCCCCCGAAAACGGGCATGGTCTATGTGATCGAGGTGTCGTCCTACCAGATCGACCTGGCTCCCGGCATTGCGCCCGACATCGCCATTCTTCTCAACATCACGCCGGACCATATCGACCGTCACGGCACGGTCGAAAACTATGCGGCGGTGAAGGCGCGGCTCTTTGCCCGGCAGAAGGAAGGCGATACGGCGATCGTCGGTGTGGATGACGGATATTCGAGCGACATCGGCACGAAGATCGGTGCGTGGCGCGTAGCCAGTCTGGTGCCGGTTTCCGTCGGCAAGGCGCTCGGACGCGGCGTCTATGTCATCGATGGCGTTCTTTACGAAGCGACAGGCCAGCAGACGGTGAATGTGGGCTCGCTCAAGCCGATGCGCACGTTGCCCGGCGCGCATAACTGGCAGAACGCGGCAGCGGCCTTCGCGGCCGGGCGTGCCCTTGGCTATCTGCGCGAGAAAATTCTTTCCGCCTTCGAGAGCTTCTCGGGCCTTGCGCACCGCATGGAGATCGTCGCCGAGCGGGACGGCGTGCGTTTCGTCAATGACAGCAAGGCGACCAATGCGGATGCCGCTTCCAAGGCGCTCGCCGCATATGACAACATCTACTGGATCGCAGGCGGAAAGTCGAAAGAGGGGGGGATTTCTTCCCTCGCAAATCTCTTCCCGCGCATCCGCAAGGCCTATCTGATCGGCGAGGCGGCGGAAGACTTCGCGGCGACGCTCGGCGATGCCGTTGCGCATGAAATCTGCGGCACGCTGGACCGCGCGGTGCGCGATGCCGCTCGCGATGCAAAGGCGGATACGGCCGACCTTAAAGTGGTGCTCTTGTCGCCGGCTTGCGCATCCTTCGACCAGTTCGCGAATTTCGAAATTCGCGGCGACCGCTTCCGCGAAGATGTGCAGGCGGTATTGGAAAGCGCGGGAGGTGCGGTCGCATGATGCGCCTTTCCCGAACAAATCGCACGGCGCTTGCCGAATGGTGGTGGACGGTGGACCGCCTGACGCTTCTGGCGATCGGCCTGCTCATCTCGCTTGGCATGGTGCTGACGCTGGCCGCGAGCCCGGCCGTTGCGATGCGGCTTCACTATCCGCCGTTCCATTTCGTCTACAAGCAGCTTCTGTTTCTTTTGCCCTCGATCGCAATTCTTGTGGGGGTGTCGCTGCTGACGGTGAAGCAGATCCGTCGTCTGGCGGCCTTCGTCTTCGCAGGCGCGTTGGTCACGATGATGCTGACGCTTCTGATCGGGCCGGAAATGAACGGCGCGCATCGCTGGATCCTGATCGGTCCGTTTGCGCTGCAGCCCTCCGAATTCATCAAGCCGGCCTTCATTGTGATCGCCGCCTGGATGTTTGCCGAGGCGCACCGGCTGCCCGGTTTCCCGGGCACGGCGATTGCCGTTGCGCTTTATGTCATGGTCATCAGCGTGCTCGCGCTGCAGCCCGATTTCGGTCAGCTGATGCTGATTACGATGGTGTTCGGTGCGATTTTCTTCATGGCCGGGTTGAGCTGGGTCTGGATCGGGTCGCTGGGCACGGCGGCGCTCGCCGGGCTTATGGCGGCCTATATGCTGATGCCGCATGTCGCGAGCCGTATCGACCGTTTCGTCAATCCGGCGGGTGGCGACACCTACCAGATCGACACGGCGCTCGATGCTTTCCATGCGGGCGGCATTTTCGGGCGCGGGCCGGGCGAGGGCGAGGTGAAACAGATCCTCCCCGATGCGCATACAGACTTCATTTTCGCCGTCGCGGCCGAAGAATATGGCGTGCTGGCGGGGCTTCTCATCATCGGTCTCTTCGCCTTCATCGTCATGCGCACGCTGTCGCGGGCGATGGAGGAGCAGGATCTCTTCATCCAGTATTCCTCCTGCGGGCTTGTCGCGCTGTTCGGGCTGCAGGCGCTCATCAATATGGCGGTGAATGTGAACCTCATCCCCGCCAAGGGGATGACGCTTCCGTTCATCTCGTACGGCGGGTCGTCGCTCTTTGCCGTTTCCCTCACCATGGGCATGTTGCTGGCGCTGACGCGCCGCCGCGCCGGCTCGCATGTGCCGATGCCGTCCGGATGGGGGGCTGTGGCATGAGTGCGAACATGCAGGGACCGGTCGTGATTGCCGCGGGCGGCACGGGGGGGCATCTCTTCCCCGGCCAGGCGCTGGCGCAGGAGCTTGCGCGGCGGGGCCGCGACATCGTGCTGATGACGGATGAGCGCGTGAAGCGCTTCGACAGCTTGTTCCCCGGTGCGGATATCTATGCCGTGCCGTCGGCGACGCCTTCAGGCAAAGGGATCGCCGGCCTTGTGAAAGCGGCGCCCGTGCTTTTCTCGGGCGTCGCAAAATCCTTCGGCATTCTCGGGCGGGTGAAACCCTCCGTGGTGATCGGCTTTGGCGGATATCCGACCTTGCCGCCGCTCGCGGCCGCGCTGCTTCGTCGTATTCCGACCTGCGTTCATGAACAGAACGCCGTACTAGGCCGCGTCAACCGTCTGGTCGGGCCTTATGTTCACGCCATTGCGTCCACTTTTCCGAGTCCGCGCTATCTGCGCGAGGCCGATAAGGGCAAGCTCGTGCTGACGGGTAATCCGGTCCGCGACGCGGTGATCCAGCAAGCGGATGTGCCTTATGACAGGCTGGACGCCGATGCCCGGATCCGGCTGCTCGTCTTTGGCGGCAGCCAGGGCGCGCGTGTGATGGCCGATATCGTGCCCGGCGCGCTGACCCGCCTGCCTGAAAGCATTCGCGCTCAGCTCGATGTCGTGCAGCAATGCCGTCCGGAAGACCGGGAGCGGGTCGAAAGCGCCTATCGCGTGGCAGGGATCGCTGCGGAACTTCAGACCTTTTTCGACGATATGCCCGCGCGTATTGCGGCGGCGCATCTTGTCATCGGGCGGTCGGGAGCTTCCACCATGGCGGAACTCGGCATTATCGGGCGTCCGTCGATCCTCGTGCCGCTGCCTCATTCGCTCGACAACGATCAGAAAGCGAATGCCGAAGTGCTGGCCGGTGAAGGCGCGGCCTGGATGATCGAGCAACGCGATTTTACCGAAGAGGCTCTGGCTGAGAAGCTCGCCGACCTCTTTGCGCATCCCGAAATACTGAACGGCGCAGCGGCCGCCGCCAAGGCGACAGGGCAGCCGCAGGCGGTAGCGAAGCTCGCCGATCTCGTCGAAGAACTGGGCCGCGGCGAGTTTCGCCGCGCGCTGTCGCATGAAAAGGCAGGTGGGTAATGCGTCCGGCGCCTCTCGACATAGGAACCATCCACTTCGTCGGTGTCGGCGGTATCGGCATGAGCGGTATTGCCGAGGTCATGCATAATCTTGGCTATAGCGTGCAAGGCAGCGACATGGCGGAGAGCGCCAATGTGAAGCGCCTGCGCGAACTTGGCATCGACGTCATGGTCGGTCAGAAGGCGGAGAACCTGAAGGATGCGCATGTCGTCGTCATCTCCTCCGCCATCCGGCCGGACAATCCGGAGCTGAAGGAGGCGCGGGAGCGCTTTCTGCCTGTGGTCCGCCGCGCAGAGATGCTGGCGGAACTGATGCGCCTCAAATCTTGCGTTGCCATCGGCGGAACGCATGGCAAGACGACGACCACCTCGCTGGTCGCCTCCATCCTCGATGCTGCGGACCTCGACCCGACGGTTATCAATGGCGGCATCATCAATGCCTATGGCACCAATGCGCGTCTGGGCGATGGCGAGTGGATGGTGGTGGAGGCCGATGAATCCGACGGCACCTTCATCAAGCTGCCGTCCACCATCGCGGTCGTCACCAATATCGATCCCGAACATCTCGACCATTACGGCACCTTCGAGGCCGCCAAGGACGCTTTCCTCGCCTTTGTCGAGAATGTGCCCTTCTATGGCGCCGCCGTGATGTGCATCGACCATCCGGAAGTGCAGGCGCTGATCGGCCGTGTGCGCGATCGGCGCATCGTGACCTATGGCACCAGCATTCAGGCGGACATCCGCGCGACCAATTCCCGCGTCGAGGATAATTTCAATGTGTTCGACGTCACGATCACGGATCGCAAGACGGATGAAAAACGTGAGCTGCCGGGCGTGAAGCTTGCCATGCATGGCAAGCACAACATGCTGAATAGCCTGGCCGCTATCGGCGTGGCGTTGCAGCTCGGCATTTCCGACGAAGGTATCCGCAAGGCGCTGGAAGGTTTTGGCGGTGTGAAGCGGCGCTTCACATTTGTGGGCGAATGGAACGGCGTGCGCATCTATGACGATTACGGCCACCATCCGGTGGAAATTGCCGCCGTGCTGCAGGCTGCCCATAGCGCGGGCGAGGGGCGGACCATTGCCGTCGTCCAGCCGCATCGATATACGCGCCTCCACAATCTCTTCGACGAATTCTGCGCCTGCTTCAACGATGCGGATGCGGTGATCGTCGCGAATGTCTATGAGGCGGGCGAGAAGCCCATCGAAGGGGCAGATCGCGATGCGCTGGTCGCGGGACTTCGCGATCGCGGCCACCGCAATGTCGTCCGATGGACGGTCCGGAACAGCTTCCCGATCTCGTCAAGGACTTGGCAAAGCCCGGGGATAT
>CAYSVF010000159.1:0-6131 GCA_964434415.1 uncultured Parvibaculum sp. | reverse complement strand
CGTCGCGCTGTGCGTCGGCAAAGACATAGAGGCCGGACCGGGAGTGCGGACCGACATCGTTCCCCGGCCGCATGCCCTGGGTCGGGTTGTGGCTCTCCCAGAACACTTTCAAAAGCTGTTCATAGCTGACCTGCTTCGGGTCGTAAACGACGAGCACGACTTCATTGTGTCCGGTCTGCCCGGTGCAGACTTCCTTGTAGGTCGGGTTGGGCGTGTAGCCCGCCGCATAGCCGACGGCGGTGACGTAAACGCCGGGAATGTCCCAGAAACGCTTTTCCGCGCCCCAGAAACAGCCAAGGCCGAACATCGCCTTCTCCGCGCCCGCCGGGTAAGGCCCCTTGAGGGCCGCGCCATTGAGGAAATGCGTCTCGGCGGTCGGGATAGGTTCGCCGCGCCCCGGAAGAGCCTCATCGCGGGCGGGCATTTCAGCGGATTTGCGCATGGAAAACATGGAAACCTCCCTCGCCCGGTTGGGGCGCATGGTGTTGATATCGTCTTATCTGCAAGATAATGCGCCTTGCCCCGCTCTTCACCCCTTCATGCGCTGCGGGCTCAAATCGCTTGCCTCCTTCCGGGCTGCCATTTAAAACCGTGAACATGATTTACATTTTTCCCGATAGCGGCGAATTCTCGCCCACCGTGGCGCAGAACCGCGCGCGCAAGATGCGCGAAATCCTGTCGGTGGCGCTGGACCTCGCGGTGGAAGGCGGGCTCGACAATCTGACGCTGCATGGGCTCGCGGAACGCATGGGCCGCTCGGTGGCCGCGGTCTATCGCTATTACCCGTCGAAAGAGGCCGTGGTGCGCGAGCTGCAGCGGCTGGTCGCCACCCATATCGGCGTGCTCGGGGCGGACACGGCCCGGCGCGTCGACAACTGGGCGAAGGAAAAAGACCTTTCGGAACAAGACCTTGCGCTGGCTCAGATCATCGGCTCGGCCAAGACCTACGAGCTTTTCGCCGCCGCCTCGCCCGCCGAATTCGGTCTCGTGACGCATTATCTGGGCAATCCGGCCGACGTGCTGCCGGAGCAGGATGTGCGCATGGTCTTCGACGTGACGCGCGAAAACCTGAAGCGGCTGGCCGATTTCATCGCCGACGCGCAGGACAAGGGCGCGATCGGGCCGGGCGATGCCCGCGAGCGGACGCTGATGATCTGGGGCGCGCTGCAGGGCGCGATCCAGCTTCTGAAGGTGACGCGGCGCGGCGCGGCCTGGGGCGAGGCGGAGACGCTGCCCGACGCCACGCTGCATACGCTTCTGCTCGGTTGGGGCGCTTCGCAAGCGAGCTTGAGCGAGGTTCTTCGCGAGCTGAAACAGAGGTCGCTGGCTGCACCGGCGCGAGAGGTGCGCGAGCTGCTGAAGCCCGAAAAAACATCGACGCCGGAAGCGGCGGACTAATCCCCAGGGAGGATAAAATGACGGAACATGATCTGGTCATCCGCGGCGGGACAATCGTGGACGGCACGGGCGCCGAACCCTTTACCGGCGATCTCGCCATCGACAACGGCAAGATCAGCGCGGTGGGCGAAGTGACCGGCAAGGGCAAGCGCGAGATCGACGCAAAGGGCCTGATGGTCACGCCGGGCTTCGTGGATATCCACACCCATTACGACGCGCAGGCGACCTGGGACCCCTACCTCACCCCCTCCTCGCAGCATGGCGTGACAACGGTGGTGATGGGCAATTGCGGCGTCGGCTTCGCACCGGTGAAACCGGAATCGCGCGACGAACTCATCGACCTCATGGAAGCGGTGGAAGACATCCCCGGCGCGGCGATGCATGAGGGCATCAAATGGGAATGGGAAAGCTTCCCCGAATATATGGACGCGCTCGACAAGCGCAGCTACGCCGTCGATATCGGCGCGCAGATGCCGCATTGCTCGCTCCGCGTCTATGTGATGGGCCAGCGCGGCATCGACAACGAACCGGCGACGCCCGACGACATCGCGAAGATGCGCGACCTCACCTATGAAAGCCTGAAGGCGGGCGCGCTCGGCTTTTCCACCTCGCGCACCGACCTTCACAACACGCTGCAGGGCGACCCCGTGCCCGGCACGCTGGCGGCGACCGACGAACTCTTCGGCATTGCCGACGCGCTCAAAGCCTATGGCGGCGGCGTCTTCCAGATCGCGGCGACGCATCGCGAGATGGAAAAGGAATTCGACTGGATGCTGAAAATGGCGAAGGACACCGGCCGCATGGTGACCTTCCAGATCCAGCAGATCGACGAAGCCCCCGACCTCTACAAGAAGATGCTCGACCATCTGGACGAGGCGCGCGCGCAAGGCATCACCAATATTCGCGGCCAGCATTCCGGACGGCCCGTCGGCCTGCTGATGGGCTGGCAGACCTCGGTACATCCCTTTATCGGTTTCCCCGAATACCGTCCTTACGCGCAGATGCCCTTCAAGGAGCGTCTGGAGAAGCTGAAGGACCCGGCGGTGCGCGCGGAAATCACCGGCGGCAAGAATGTCGACAAGCTCGGCGATTTCGGCACCTTCATCACCACGAGCTTCCACAAGATGTATCCGATGGGCCAGAAGGAAAACTACGAGCCCGCGCCGGAAGATTCGATTGCCGCCATCGCCGAACGCGAAGGCAAGACGCCGGCGGAAGTCGCCTATGACGCGATGATGCTGAATGACGGCCAGGCGATGCTCTATTTCCCGCTCTTCGGCTATTCGACCAATGACTACACCGCCATCGAAGCGACGCTGCGCCACCCGCAGACGGGCCTCAGCCTTGCCGATGGCGGCGCGCATGTGGGCGCCATCTGCGACGGCGGCACGCCGACCTTCATGCTGACGCATTGGGCGCGCGACCGCTCGCGGGGCCCGAAACTGCCGATCCAGGACATCATCCGTATCCAGACGAAGGACACGGCGGAGCAATATGGCCTCCATGACCGCGGCGTACTGAAGCCCGGCATGAAGGCGGATGTGAATGTGATCGACTTCGAGAACCTCACCTTCACCCACCCGGAAATGCGGTTCGACCTGCCCGCCGGCGGCCGCCGCCTCTGGCAGGGCGCGAAAGGCTATCGCGCGACGATCCTCTCCGGCGTGGTGGTGTCGGAGAACGATGAACCAACGGGTGAACTGCCCGGCCATCTCATTCGCGGCGAGCAGGCTGCGCCCGCCGCGTAACAAGAACAAGAAAACCAACCCTTACGGACGCGGGCCTTCTGGCCCGCGTTCTCGTTGAGCGAGTTTCCCCGAGCGTTTCATGGACACCCTGATTTCCGCTTTTTCCGACGCGATGCCGCCCGCGCCCGACCTGGCGCTCGCCTTCGCAGCGGTGCTGTTCTCCACCACGCTGAAAGCCTTTGCCGGTTTCGGCTTCGGCCTTTCCGTGGTGCCGCTGCTCTCGCTCATCATGCATCCGGCGGAAGCGGTGCCCATGGCGCTGATGCTCGACCTGATCGGTTCGTCGCAGCTCGTGCCCATGGCGCGCAAGAAGGCCGACTGGAAATCGCTGAAACTGCTCGTCCCCGCCGCTTTCGTCTGCATTCCGCTTGGCGTCTATGCGCTGAGCGTGGTGCCGGGCGACACCTTGCGCATTGCCATCGCCGTGATCCTGCTCGCAACGGTCGCGCTGATGGCGACGGGCGCGCGCCTGCCCGAACATCTCCCCGTCCCTGCCGTGCTGGGCGTGGGCGGATTTGCGGGCATGCTCTCCGGCGGCATGGCGATGCCCGGCCCGCCGGTGATGGTCTATTTCCTGGCACGCCCCACGGCGGCGGCGGTCAACCGCTCATCGCTTCTGATGTTCTTCTTCTTCACCGATGTGGGGTCCATCGCGACCGGGCTCATCTCCGGCATTGTGGGCCTCAAGATCATCCTGCTCGCCATCATGCTGAGCCCCGCCCTCATCCTCGGCAACGTCACCGGCCACTGGCTCTTCGGCAAGGCGCATGAAACGCTTTACCGCCGCATCGCACTGAGCCTGCTGACGATCATCGCCCTGGTGACGTTCATCGAGGCGGTCAGGGGTTGAACCACGACGCCAGTTCCCGCCACGGCCCGAGCGACCAGTAGCGCGTCGCCGCGCCGGAGGGCGAGGTCAGGACGAAGGTGACGGGCTCCCCTTCGACATCCGGCTGGCGGCCATAGGCGATCTTCCCTGTTGGCTTGCCGATATAGAAACTCGCCGCCTTCTTGCTGGTAAAGGCGATGGCCTGCGGCTTCGCTTTCGCCAGCCGCGCGCGCAGGCCTTCCGCATCGAAATCCCCCGCCGCGATTTCGTGATCCATGCCGGAGCCGGTTTTGGAGACATCGGTAAAGCCGATGCCGAGTTTCGTCAGTTCCCGGAACTCCTGCGGGGCGAAACGCCGCGGCGTGAGGCCGACCTCGTGCAAGGTGCGCCAGAACCGGTTCTGCGGATGCGCATAGTAAGCGCCGACCGCCGCCGAGCGCGTGCTGGCCGCCGTGCCGATAAAGACGAGCCGGAGGCCCGGCCTCAGCATGTCGGGGAGAATGTGTGTCTCTGACATTAAGAAGAATTCAGCCCTCCGCCATCTACCTGAAATCCCGGCGGGATCGATAATACCAAGCTCGCACGTCAAGAGGCGAATGCAGATCCGCTCCGGCCGGCCCTCCCCCCCCCGGACCCTCGCACTTCCGGCCGGGGCGGACACCTTCATTCCGTGCGCGAAACTCCCTCGAAGTCAGGGCTCAAGACCCTCCAAATCGGAGACTCACCAAATGCGAAAAGCTACAGGGATTCCAGCCACACTGGGAGCGGCCGCCATCGGCGTCGCCCTCACGGCGGCCATAACGGGAACGGCGCACGCGGCGAGCGCGCCGGCCGTGAGCCAGTTGAACGCCAAAGCCGCCGTCAGCGGCCTCTACGACAAGACCAACAACAGCGACGCCATGTGGGGCGAGACGCTGGACGGCTCCGTCACCGCGCCGCTCACGCATGATTTCGGCTTTCAGACCGACGCCCTGCTCGGCTCGCGCCAGGGCAGCAATCTGCTCGGTGTCGGCGAACATATCTTCATGCGCGATCCCTCCACCGGGCTTGTCGGCCTGACGGCAAGCTATCTCAAGGCGGACGTCAACGGCCCGACCGGCTTTTACGGCGTGAGCCGGATCGGCGGCGAAGGCGAGCTTTACTCCGGCCCCTTCACCATCGCGATGCAATCGGGCTATCAGGCAGGGCACCATGTCGATAACGGCTTCTATGGTTCGCTGACCGGCTATTGGTATGCGGACGACAATCTGCGGCTCGGCCTCGGCGCGGCGAACGACCCGACGCGCGACACGACCGGGCTGGCGGATGTCGAATACATGCCGCATCTGACCGAGGCGCCGGGCATGGCGCTCTTCGCCGATGCCGGCGCGGGCGACCATGATTACCGCGCGGCGCGGATCGGCGTGCGCTTCTATTTCGGTGCGGACAAGAGCCTGAAGGACCGCAACCGCGAGGACGATCCGGTGACCAACCTGCCGGACGATGCGCTGGGCAGCGTGCCGCCGGCGCCGCAGACACCGACACCTGCCCCCGTCTGATCGACCGCCGTTCCAGTCTCTTCAGGCCGGTCGTCACGAGCCCCGCCCTCCGCTAGGAAGGCGGGGCTCAGCTTTTTGGGGCAGGCCCGTCAGATCTCTTCCGGCGCGCAGCCGAATTTCAGCAGATTGCCGTGGCAGTCCCAGACATAGAATTCCTTCATATTCCAGGGCCGGACCTCGAAATCGGAAATGCGTTCCCCGCCGATGGGATCGGTGCCGATCCCCGCTTTCGCATATTCCTCGTAAAGCGTCGGGACCTGCCCGCCCCTGATGTAGCAGGAGGTGTTTTCGGGATGGATACGGTTATCCGTCAGCCAGAAATGCATCTCCATCTCGTCGCGCGTCACGATGAGATAGTCGCCATAGCGCTCCGCCGCGAAGCCGAGCTTTTCCGTATAGAAACGTTTCGACTGATCGAGATCGAGCGAGGCGAGAACGGGAATGCTGCGGGCATAGTCGGTCATGCGGGGCCTGTTCCTCCTGCGGGAGATGAAAAGTCCGGCCGGAAATTTCCCGGCCGGACGTCATTTAATCGCGGAGCAACGTATCAGGCGACCTCTTCCCGACGCAGCTCGCCCTCATGCAGGAAACATGTCCTGTTGAAGAGCGAGAGGTCGA
>CAYSVF010000158.1:0-6132 GCA_964434415.1 uncultured Parvibaculum sp. | reverse complement strand
TACGATGTGCCGTCGCCGGATGTGGAATCCGACGGGGCAAAGCCGCTCTATGCCTCGCAATATTATGCGCGCATCTGTCAGCAGCTCATCAGCGCGCTGACTGCGCCGACGGCGGAGGGCAAGCTCTATGAAGTCGATATGCGCCTGCGTCCCTCCGGCAATGCGGGGCCGATTGCAACCCCGCTTGACGCCTTCAGGTCCTACCAGACGCAAGAGGCATGGACATGGGAACATATGGCGCTGACCCGTGCCCGGCCCATTGCGGGCCCTGCCGATCTGATGGCGGATGTCGAGGCATGCATTCGTGAAATTCTCACCATGCCGCGCGACCGGCTGAAAACCGCCGTCGATGTGGCCGATATGCGCAACCGCATCGCGAAGGAGTTTCCCGACCGGAACCCCTGGGAGATGAAACATGTGCGTGGCGGGCTCATCGACATCGAGTTCATCGCGCAATATCTGCAACTTCTTCATGGCGCGGAGCACCCCGAAGTGCTGAACACGCATACGCGCACATCGCTGGAGGCCGTGGCCGCGGCCAGGCTTCTTCCCACCTCGCAGGTGGACGACCTGATCGCCGCGCTCGAACTCAATCACAATCTCACCCAGGCCATCCGCGTCTGCGTGGAGGGAGTGTTCAAGCCCGCCGAGGCAAGCAGGGGCCTCAAGACCCTGCTGCTCAGGGCCGGCAATGCGCCCAGCTTCGAGGCGCTGGAAAGCCAGCTTGCCGAGAGCCAGACACGCGTCCTGGCGGCCTTCGAGGAGATCGTCGGCCCCGCCCGATAGCCGCCCCCATATGTCCCGGCTCCATGGCTGGACTCTTGCAGTTTCACCCCTGAGGACCGGCGCCCCCATCGCTTCCCGATAGCTGTCGAAGCGCAAAGGGAAAGGGGAATCCGTGTCTTAGATGGTTAACAGCTCGGGTGTATGAGCACCCGGTGTCTCGTCGCCATTCCGGACGTGCCAATATGGTACGTTTCGTTTAGGTAATGGACGCGGCGAGACGCAGCATGAGTGGGGTGGTGACGCGATGGTGCGTCATGATGCGATCGTCATAGGGGCGGGTCTGAACGGTCTCACAGCCGCGGCCCATCTCGCCCGCGCCGGGTTGAAGGTGCTGGTGCTCGATCGCAATGGGCGTGCGGGCGGCACCGCCGCCATGCGCGCGGTCGAGCCAGGCTTTTTCCTTCCCGCCTGGTCGCTGCGCGGCGCTGCCATCGATCCCGCAACCTATGCCGATCTCGGTCTGGCGGATGCCGGTCTCAGAGTGCGCGCCGTGGATGCGGGCGTCAGCTGGATCGGTCCCGACGAATGGACGGCCTCCTTTTCCGCCGGGACGGCCCAACGCGCCGAGTTCGCCCGGCATGCCCATGAGGATGGCGATGCGTGGCGCCGCTACCGCCGCGACATGCTGCGGCTGGCGGAGGTCGTGACGCCTGCGTTGGCGACGGCCTTTCCGCAGCCCGGCGAGGCGGGGCTCTCAGCCTTCGGCCGTCGTCTGGGCTTTGCAAGCGAACTCGCCGCCTGGCCGCGCACCGACATGGCCGCCAAGCTCGACATCTGGACGGAAAGCATCTCCACCATTCTGGACCGCTAGTTCGCCTCGCCGCTGGTGAAGGCGCATCTGGCGGGCGCGGCACTGGCCGGGGCGACGGTGGGGCCGTCGTCGCCGATGAGCGCATGGCGCCTGCTGGTGCCGTTCCTTCAGAGCGGTGCGGATGCGACGGAGGGAAGCCCGCGTCTTCTGCTGCCGGTGGGCGGCACGGATGCCTTGGTGAAATGTCTTGCCGGCATCGTCGAAGGGGCAGGCGGCGAACTTCGCCTGGAAGCGGAAGTGACGGATGTGAAGCTGCGCGACCGGCAGGTGCGCGGTGTGGTGCTCGCCGATGGCGAGGAAATCGCCGCGCCCGTCATCATTTCCGATCTCGATTTCAAGCGTACGATCCTGGGGCTCTTCCAGTGGAAGGATATTCCTGGCGATCTCGTGGAGGCGGCGGGCCGGTTCCGCATGAAGGGGACGACCGCGAAACTCAATCTCGCGCTCGACCGGCAGCCCCGTATCGAGGGCGTGCCGCGCGATTGCCCGGCGCTGGCGGGCGGCCTGCGTCTGATGGGCAGCTTGGCCGAGCAGGACAAGGCGCATGCGCGCTGGCACATGAATGTGGTGCCGGAAGACCCTGAGCTTTCCGTCTTCCTGCCGAGCCTTGTCGACCCTGCGCTGGCCCCGCCTGGAAAACATGCGATGTCGGTGCTGGTGAACTGGGTACCGGAAACGCCGCATGACGGTCCCTGGACGGAAGAAAAGAAGGTTCGTCTGACCGAAGCTGTGCTGGAGAAGCTGGAGACGGCGATGCCCGGCCTGCGCGAAATCATTCGCGCGCAGGAGATGTGGCTGCCGCATGAGGTCGAAAACGAAACCGGCATTACCTCCGGCGATCTCGATCAGGGCGAAATGACGCTCGACCAGATGTTCTTTAACCGGCCGACGCCTTTCGGTGCGCCGGGCGGCGGCTATGCGACACCGCTCAAAAATTTCTATCTCTGCTCGCAGAGCACGCATCCGGGCTCGCTGTTGCCCGCCCGCGCGGGCGCCAACACCGCCGCGGCCATCCTCGCCTCCATGAAGCGGAGGCAAGGCGCATGACCGGCGACCGGCAGGCATATGATGCAATCGTCATCGGCGGCGGCCATAACGGCCTCGTCGCCGCCGCCTATCTCGGGCGGGCGGGCAAGCGCGTCCTCGTGCTGGAAGCGGGCGGCACTGTCGGCGGCGGCGCATTGGCCGCGGAGCTTCAGCACAAATACACATTGCCCGCCGTCTCCCATCTGATGGACGGCCTTTCCGCCAGCGTCGTGAAAGACCTCAAGCTCGCCCGGCATGGCTTTGCCTATGCGGCATCGGGCCTGCCCACCGTCGCGCTCGATCCCGACGGCCGCCATCTGGTGCTGACGGGCAGTGCGAAAGACGACGAGGCTTTCCTTTCCGCTCGCGGACAGGACGGCGCGAAATGGACCGCATTCGCGCGCAAGCTCGAAAACAGCGCGGCCTGGCTTTCGCCCTTGCTCAACCGTCCGCCGCTGGTGGCCGCCTCTTCCTCCGCGCGCGGCAAGCTGATGGCGCGGGCGGTCCTCGCCGAAGCCTCGGGCGAGCGGGCGCGGGAGGCGTTTCTGTCGCTGGCGGCCTAGAGCGTTTCCGACTGGGTGCATGAAGAACTGGAGGCGCCGCTTCTGGGCGGTCTGGTCGCTTTCGATGCGACGCTAGGGTCCACCGATGCGCCCTACGATGCGGGGACGGCGTTCCGTCTCATCTATCGTCATGCGTTGAAGGCGAAAAGCGGCGTCGCCATTCCGCGGGGCGGCATGGGCGCGCTTGCCGAAACGCTTGTGGCGTTGATCGAAGGCCAGCGTGGCGAGGTCTGGGCCGAAGCGCGCGCCGGCCGCATCCTCATGGACGGGACGACGGCCTGCGGCGTCGTTCTCGACAATGGTATCGAGGTGTCGGCGCCGCTGATCCTTTCCGGTGCCGCGCCGCGCGAAACACTGCTGCGTCTCGTCGGCGCGCGCTATCTGGAAGCCGATCTGGCGGACCGCCTGTCGATCGGCAAGGCAGGCGGCGCGACCGCCAAGATCAATCTGGCTCTGGACGGTATGCCCGGCTTTCGCGGTCTGACGCCGGAACAGGTGGGCGGACGCATCGTCATCGCGCCCTCGCTGGATGAAGTCGAGGAATCCGCGCTGAGCGCCCGGGCAGGCACGCTGCCGCTCGATCCGGTCATGGAAATCGTGATGCCGACCTGCCATGACGACAGCCTGGCCCCGAGCGGCCATCACATCATGTCGATCCTCGTCCACCAGGTGCCTTACGAGATCGACGGCGGTTGGGAAGCGCGGCGCGAGGAATTCGTGCAGCGCGCGATCCGTGCCGTCTGCCGCTATGCGCCGGACGCGACCGACTACATTCTCGCGGGCGAAGTGCTGACGCCGCCCGACCTCGAAACGAAATACGGCATCAGGGGTGGCGACTGGCATCAGGGCGGACTCAACCCGTTCGACTTGCTGGGGCTGAGGCCCGAGCCGGAGCTGGCCGGATATGCAACGCCGGTGAACGGCCTCTATCTGTGCGGCGCGGGCTGTCACCCGGGCGGCGGCGTAACCGGCCTGCCGGGCAAGTTCGCTGCCGAAACCGTTCTCGAAGCCGAAGCCAGGGGAGGGCGCGCATGAGCGGCGGTCTTCCCTTCAGGCGGCATCTGCGCATGACCCCGCTTCACGCCGAAGTGGCGGTGGAAAGCCGGACCAATGACTGGATCGAGCGGAACGGCTTCACCATGGCCGGTCACCTCGATACGCCGGAAACGGAAGTCTTCGCCCGCTACCACCGCGCGACGCTCGCCGATATTTCGTCGCGCCGCCGCTATCGCATCGCGGGCCGCGAAGCCATGGACTGCCTGAACTGGCTCGTGACATCGGATATTTCGAAGCTCGAGGAGGGGCATTTCAGCCCGGTCTTCTTCTGCGAGGAAAACGGATTGCTGGTGGGCGAGGGAAGCCTTGCGCGCATCGGCGCCACCGAATTCCGTCTGTTTACGGAAGAAGAAGTCTTGTCATGGCTTCGCCGGAACGCAACGGGCTTTCAGGTCCATGCCGAGGATGTGAGCGAGGAGGGCGCCGGTATTGAACTGGCGGGTCCGCTGGCCGAGGCGGTGCTGGATGAAACGGGCTTCGAGCCCTTGCGTCTGCTCCTCGCAGGCCACGCCCAGACACGCGAGCTGATGGGCATGCCGGTACTGGTCCTGCGCCATGTCGGCGATGTCTTCGAGTTCTGGCCGGAAGAGGACGACGCGGTGCCGCTTTGGCGCCATCTCATGCAGGCGGGCCGCGAGGCCGGTCTTCAGGCCATCGGCGAGAAGACGCGCGACCTTGTGCGTATCGACCGGGGGATGCCGCGCATGGGAACGGACTATCTCGGCGCGCTTTCCGCCGTGTCGCGCGATCATGTGCGCACGCCCTATGAAATGCCGGGCGAGATAAAGGTCGATTTCGACAAGCCCGTCTTCAACGGCCGCGCCGCGCTGAGGCGAATGGCCGTGCAATCCGCCCGCCACCGGATCGTTGCGCTGACGGTGGACGATGCGCGGGAGCTGACATTTGCCGTTGTCTGCAAGGGCGAGCGGCAAGTCGGCGTCTGCACCAGCCTCTCTTTCATGCCCGAGACCGGCCAGTATCTCGCCATGGCCACGGTGGAGGCGGCGGCCTGTACCGCAGGCGGTCTCACCGTCGAAGCGGAAATCCGGCGCGAACTGGCCGTATGGCGCGAAAAACTGCCCGTCCGGATCCGCCCGCGCCCGGAAAATCGCTGATCCCGGAAAAATCTTCGCTTTTGGCGACGGAACGCCGTGTCTCCTCCGTTTATTGAGGCAGGAACGGCGAGACGGCGCTTTTGGCCCTCCCCCCTCCCCCCTGGCCCCGCATGCCTCGCCGTTCCGTTCCCCCCGGTTGACCGGTGGCCGAATGCCCATCATTCGACCGCCGGTCTCCGGGGCGACCCGAACACATGTTGGCTCACCGGGGTACGGCGAACTGACGAAAGGCGATTTAATGAAGAAGCTCACTTTCACCGCGATTGGCGCGCTCACGGTTGCGCTGGCGGTTCCGGCCCTTGCGGCGACAGCCGGTATGGGCAAAGGCCCGCAGGGCTACCATCATGGCGGCATGTTCCAGAAGGCCGATGCGAATGGCGACGGCGCCGTTACGCTCGACGAAGCGAAGGCGCAGAGCGCCGCTATCTTCGCGAAGCTCGACCTCGACGGGAACGGCTCCCTCACGCGTGAGGAAATGACCGAAGCCCGCCAGAAGATGCGCGTCGAACGGCGCAAGGAAATGGCCGACAAGCGCTTTGAGCGGATGGACCTGAACGATGACGGGTCGGTCACGCGCGAGGAAATGGAAGAAGCCGCCGAGAAGCGCATGAAGCGTTCCGACGACGACGATTACGGCAAGTCCCGCCGGGGCGATGGCTATGGGCATCACGGCAAATACGGCAAGCGCGGTGACTGGCAGCGCTTCGGCCGGGCCGATACGGACAAGGACGGCAAGGTCTCGCTGGCTGAATTCAATGCAGGCGGTGAAAAGATG